>DATKHQ010000324.1:0-8982 GCA_035510175.1 Candidatus Sulfotelmatobacter sp.
ATGCCCTTCGTCTCCATCTCGGGAAGCGCTCCGTAGCAGGCGGCCGCGGATCGACCCTCGAGCGTGAAGATCGTGTACCCCGCTCCCGGCCCCGTCGGAATGTCCCGGACACCCCAACCGAACAGCCCGCCGTAGAACGCCTTCGCGCCGGCCTGGTCGGTGGTGTACAGCTCGGCCCAGCAGAAAGTCCCCGGCGCATGACGGCTCACGATCGGCATCGTCGGTCCTCCCGTAACCCCGCAGCGTGTCGTTTCATTCTACGCCCGGCGGTACACTCGTCGGCGTGGCACAGCCGGTCGTGATGGACGCGCGCGGGCTCCGCTGCCCGCTCCCCGTGGCCCGCGCCCGCGACCGGCTCGCAGAGATGCCGGAAGGATCCCGTCTCGACGTCCTCGCCGACGATCCGCTGGCGCTCCTCGACATGCAGGCCTTCTGTGCGCGCGAGGGGCACGTGTTTCTCGGACACGAGGTCGAGGAGGGCGGGGCCGTTCGAATGCACCTGCGACGCGGGATCTCCCGCTAGCGTCCCGTGCCGGACCATTTTTCGCAGCGCGGCGGTATCCGGGGAGCCGCGCAAGAAAAAGGGAGCGTTCTGGCCGGGATCCAAACGAGACTTCCGGCGCGAGACACTATCGAAAGATCCGCTCGAGGAAATCCGGATCGAGCGGGCCCTCCCAGGCGAGGCATGCCCGAAGAGACGTGAGGCGGGCGGCGGGGTCCTTCTCGAGGGCGGCGGAGAGGAGCGCATGAAGGTCCGCCGAGATTCCCGGGCCGATCGCCCCGGCGGCGGGCAGATCCTTCAAGAGCTTCTCCTGGATGAGCTGCCGCGTCGTGTGGCCCTCGAACAGCTTCCGCCCGGAAACCAGCTCGAACGCGAGACAGGCGAATGCGTACACATCCGCGGTCGGACCGGCCGGATCTCCGGCGATCTGCTCGGGGGCCATGTACAGCGGGGTGCCCTGCACGGTGCCCATCTCGGTGGCCGTCTCGTCCGACACCCGCTGGTCCTCCTTGGCGAGGCCGAAGTCCATCAGCTTGACCTCCCCGCGGTGGGTGAGCATGACGTTACCCGGCTTGATGTCGAGGTGCAGGACGTCGTGAGCGTGCACGAACTCGATCGCGGATGCGAGCTGCCCGAGCAAACGCTTGGCCTCGCGCTCCGGAAACGCCCCGAAACGATGGAGCAGCTCCGAGAGCGTCGCGCCGTCGCAGAACTCCATCACGATGAACTCGGTGCGGAATGCCGGGAAGTGCCCGCGCAGCCGCGCGATGTTCGGGTGCGCCAGCGGCTCGACGATGCGCGCCTCGCGCTCGAATCGCGAGAACGCGCCCGGTTGGTAGACGAGGCGGTGGCTCATCATCTTGAGCGCGACGCGCTCACCGGTCTCGAGCTCGGTCGCCTCGTAGACGACGGCCATCCCGCCGCGCCCCAGGCACCGCTCGATGCGGTAGCCGGAGAGGGTCTTGCCTCCGAGGCCGTCGACGAGATCCCGTCCGAGCCGGTCCGCGACGAGGTTCGTCAACACGATCGTCAGCTCTGGATTCCGGCTCGCCAGCTCGTTGAAGTCGCTCGCCGTCAACACGAGCGCGCGCACGGGCGTCTCGGCGACGACGTCCGCCGTGGCCGGCCCCTGCGTGATCAGGGACATCTCGCCGACGACCGCGCCGCGTTTCGAGCGAGCGAGCATCAGCTCGCGCCCCGTGTCGTCGTGGAGGACGACGCGGACCGTGCCGTCGACCAGCACAAGGAGCGCGTCGCCCTGGACCCCCTGGTGAATGAGGACCTCGCCGGACTCGTAGCGGCGCTCGCGCGTCCTCGCGAAGACCTGGTCGACGAGCTTGTCCCGGAGAGCCTGGAACGGCTCGCTCTCCTGGAGCACGGCCCGCGCGTCAGGGTCGGACGGGTGCTCGGTCACCTTATTAATGATGGATCACCGCGGGCAAGCCCGACAAGGCGCCTCCGGGCTGGGGACAAAAGGCCCTCCATTCCCGGCTATCGCGCCGTGCCGGACCCCGCGGCCTGCCGCTCGAGCGCCCGCTCGTAGCTCGCGCGCGTATCCGGATCTTCGGGATCGAGGGCGAGCGCTTCGCGATAGCTGGCGAGCGCGTCGTCCAGATGCCCTTGGAGGAGCAGCACGTTGCCCAGATTGACGCGGATCTCCGCGGAGCCCTCCCGATCGGCCGCCTTCGCCTGGCGGAACCGTGCCTCGGCTTCGTTGAGACGCCCGGCCCGGGCAAGCGCGATCCCGAGGTTGCTCAGCGTCTCGGGATCCCCCGGCCAGGCCGCGAGCGCGCGCTCGCAGTGCCCGATCGCCGCGTCGAACTCCCCCCGCCGCGCGAGGATGCCCGCGAGCTGGTTGTTCGCCGCGCGATTCCCGGGCTCGAGCCTGAGCGCCGCCTCGAAGCGCGCGATCGCCTCGTCGGTCCGCCCGGCGGCCGCGAGCGCGTCGGCGAGGTCGACGTTCGCCGTGGTGCTCTCCGGGGCGACCTGGAGCGCGTGCGTGAACAGCGTGATCGAATCCTTCCAGATCGCGGCCTGCCGGCGTGACAGCAACGCCAAGATCACGATCACGAGCGTGCCGGCCGCGGCGAGAGCGCGCGCGGCGAGCCGCTCCCCGGCGGCGCGGCGCGCGAGGCCGTCCGCGCCCCACGCGATCGCCGTGAAGATTCCGATGAGCGGAACGTACGTGTAGCGGTCCGCCATTGCCTGGTCGCCGACCTGGACGATCCCGATCACCGGAAAGAGCGTGACCACGTACCAGCTCCACCCCGCGAGCACGTACGGCGCCTTGCGGCGCGCGCGCCACGCGAGCGCGGTGATGCCGACGAGCGCGATGGCCGACGCGGCGACCGCCGCCGGCGCCGGGTAGCCCGAGGCGTGCCTGTAGAAGACCGCCAGGTCGACCGGCCAGAACGTCTTCCCCAGGTAGGCGGCGTACGAGACGACCGCGTTCGAGATCCGCACGCCGAGCGGATACTCGGTCAGCGTCGCCAGGGCACCCCCGCGGCGCTGGACGATCAGGGTCACGACGCACGAGGCGGTGGACAGCGCGAACAGAGGAAGCTTTTCGATCAGGAGGCGCCGCCATCCTTCCCGAACCACTCGCTCGAGCGGCCACGCGTCGAGGATGAGGAGGCTGAGCGGCAGGCTGACCAGCATCGGCTTCGCGGCGAGCCCCGCCCCCATGAGGAGCGCCGTGACCGCCATCATCCTAGGGCGCGGCGCGCGCGCGTAGCGAACGTACGCGAGCATGGCCGCGAGCCAGAACGCGGTGCTGAGCACATCCTTCCGCTCGGCGATCCAGGCGACCGACTCGACGTGCAGCGGGTGGACGGCGAACAGGGACGCGGCGAGCGCGCTCGGTCCCGCCCGCCCGCTCGCCCGGACCAGCAGGAGGTAGAGGAGAGCGGCGTCGAGGGCGTGAAGCAGGAGGCTCGTCGCGTGGTGGCCGCGCGGGCCCGGGCCGTACAGGCTCCAGTCGATCATGTGGGAGATCCACGTGAGCGGGTGCCAGTTCGCGGCGCGCGTCGCGGTCAACGACCACGCCACGGCACCGGCGGTGACGCCCTGCCGGACGTGCCGGTTCTCGGTGACGTACAGGTCGTCGTCGAAGTTCGTGAAACCGTTGTCGAGAACCGGCCACAGCGCGGCAAGGGCCGCCGCCGCGACGAGCATCATCGCGACGAGGTCGCGGCGCCCGGGGCTCATCGATCTCCCACGAGGCCACTATGCACTAGACTCCCGGCGAGAGGTGGGCGCATGGACTACCGCGGACAGAACGCGCTGATCACGGGGGCGTCGTCGGGCATCGGGGCGGCGTTCGCCGCCGCCCTCGCCGCGCGCGGTGCGAGCCTCATGCTCTCCGCGCGGCGCGAGGCGCGACTTCACGACCTCGCGGCCCGCCTCTCGGCGGCGCACGGCGTCCGCGCGGAGGTCGCGGTCGCCGATCTTGCGGTCGAGGGGGCGGGACGGGCGCTCGCCGAGGAGACGCGCCGGCGGCTCGGGAGCGTCGACGTGCTGATCAGCAACGCAGGTTTCGGCACGTTCGGGCCCTTTCACGGCACGGACCGCGGGAGGATCCACGCGCAGGTGATGCTCAACGCCGTCGCGGTGGCCGACCTCGCGCACGCGGTCCTCCCGGGCATGGTCGAGCGAGGCGGCGGCGTCGTCGTGAACGTCGCCTCGACCGCGGCGTTTCAGCCGGTCGCCTACATGGCCACCTACGGCGCGACCAAGGCGTTCGTCCTCTCGCTCACCGAGGCGCTCTGGGCCGAGTACCGCAGGCACGGCGTCCGCGTGCTCGCGCTTTGCCCGGGACCGACGGATACGGAGTTCTTCGACGTGGTGGGAACGAACGCGTTCGCGGTCGGCAAGCTCGAGCCGCCGGAGCTGGTCGTGGAGCGGGCGCTGGCGGCGGTCGACCGCGGGAAGGGCACCCTCGTCTCGGGTCTCGTGAACCTGCTTCTTTCCGAGTGCGCGCGTTTCACGCCTCGCGCGGTCGTCTCCTCGATGTCCGAGAAGGTGATGCGGGCCAAGGTGCCGGGAGCGGCGGCCCGCCCGTGAGCGCGGGCGGCCTCTCGCGACAGCGTGGCGCCCGCGCGCTGCAGGCGATCGCGATCGGGATGCTCGTCTGGTCGGCGCGCTCGCTCGTCGACTACGGCGCGCTGGCGGCCCGCCTGGCCGGCAGGCCGCTCCTTGCGCGCGGAACGATCGCCTCGGACGAGTGGGCCGATCCGCTCGCGAGGGCGGGGCGCGCACGATTGCAGGCGGCCTACGCCGAGGCACGCCGGGGCGGCACCCTCGTGGGGAAGAGCTCGCGCGTGGCCTCGGGCTGGGCGTGGATCGTCGGAGCCGAGCCCTCCTTCCCGCCGGACGCCCGGATCTACCTCGACGTGCCGAGCGACCTCCTCTATTTCTACGGCACGACGATCTGGTACCCGCGGAGCGTCGAGGTCGGCTCGAAGTCGGTCCCCATAGCGAACGGCGACGTGCTGCGGTCGGCCGCCGTGCACGTCGGCTCGGCGCACTGGGGCGACCTCCGGATGGACGGGTTCACGCACGTGGTCGCGGCGGACGCTTCCGGCCTCGAACTGATCGATTTGCGCGTGGCGGCGGCCGGCTCGCGGCCGTGATCTGGCTGCGCGCATCGGCCGCGCTCCTGACGACGGCGCTGTTCGGAGCGGCGATCCTCACGCTCGTGGCCGGAGACGTCCGCCGTTTCTCCCCGGCGGAGCGCCTCGGCCTCTCGTTCGGCCTCGGCTTGATCGGACTGCCGTGGGGGCTGTTCCTCCTCTCGCTCGCGGGAGTCGCTCCGGCATGGTGGCTCGGGGCCGGGCTGACGGCGCTGGCCCTCGCCGGAGCTCTGGCGCTCCGGCGCGATGCGCTCCCCGGCTGGCGTGCCCGCGGCGAGTCCGCTCCGTGGACGACGGCGGTGGTACTGCCCGCGGCGCTCCTCGGAGGATTCCTCCTCGTGCACACCGCGGTGAGCCTGCTCGAGCCGGTCGCCGAGTGGGACACGATCGCGATCTGGGCGCTGAAGGCCAAGGTGGTGCTGCACGAGCCGGTCGCCGCTTCGAGCTACTTCCGCGATCCGGCGAAGGCGTACTCTCATCTCGACTATCCCCTGCTCTGGCCGTTCGCGATGGCGTGGGTGTGGACCTGCACCGGCTCCGCCGACCTGACCTCCGTCAAGATCCTCGGCCCGGCGCTGCTCGCCGCGCTGGCCGCCACGTTCCACGGACTGGCGGCTCGCCGCGGTCCGCGGGCGGCCGCGATGGCGTACACCGCGCTCCTGTGCGGGATCCCGATCGTGCTCAGCCAGACCTCGCGACTGCTGGCGGACGCCCCGCTCGCCTTCTTCGCCCTCCTCGCGTTCGGCGCGAGCTCGACGTGGCTCGAGAGCCGCGACGATGCGTGGATCCGCCTGAGCGGTGTGTTCGCTGCGGGGATGATCCTCACCAAGAACGAGGGGCTGGGACTGGCGGCGATCCTCGTGATGGCGCTGCTTCTCTGCCGCGCGCCGGTTCGCCCGGTCGCCACCTGGACCATCGCTCTGCCCGCCGTGCTGACGGCTCCGTGGCTGATCTTCCGCGCCGGGATCCCGAAGCTCGCCGAGGATTACGGCGCCCGTCTTCAGCCGGCGCTCTTCCTCGCGAACATCGGCCGTGTCCCTGCAATCGCGCGGGCCCTCGCGACGGAGGCGCTCAACCTCGAGGACTGGCTGCTGCTCTGGCCGCTGGTTCTGCTCGGCCTGATTCTCGGCGCGCGGCGCCTCCGGCGGCCACCTTCGGCGCTCGTTGCGGTATCGCTCGGCCTGATCGCCGCCATGTACGGCGCGGTCTACGTCGTGACGCCGTGGGACGTGGGGCCGTTGATCGAGTCCACCGCGGCCCGCCTGATGCTGCACGCGGCGCCTCTGGGAACATTCTGCTTTTTCTTGCAGACCCAAGGGCGGGAGGATGCACGCCCTTGAGTCGGCACGAAAAAGCAGAATGTCCCCATCAACGGCCATCCGCATCGAGCGTCACGGTCCCGAGATCGGTCGTGGCCCCGGCTTCGACGCGGACGCCGGACCTCTTCACGCGTCGGTTCCCCGACGTACCGATCTCCACCGTGTAGGTTCCGGCCGCGAGGTCCTCGAGCGCGAAGTGACCGGTCTCCGTGAGCGCCGCGGTGGCATCTTCGGAAGCGCTCGTTTCCGCCTCGAGGTGTGCCGTTGCACGGAACGTGCCGGCGGCTGTTCCGCCCGGAACCTGGGCACGCCCCAGGATCCGTCCCGCGGGAGACAGCGCGAGATCGACGGCGCCGCTGCTCGGAACGCCTCCGTCCCGAACCGCCGGCGCGTACCCCCGCGCTCGCGCCGCGATGAGGTCGACCGCCACCCCCACCGGCACCGTCAGCGAGTATGTCCCGTCCGCGCTCGTGGTCGCGCGCCGGGACTTGTGCGCGCCCCGCTCGTCCCACGACGCGGTCACGGAGGCGCCTCCGACCGGATTGCCGCGGGGATCGCGAACGCGCCCCGAGACGCGGGTACCCGGCCGGACGACGATCGTTCCGAGATCGGTCGTCTTGCCGCTCTCGAGCTCGAGGTTCTCGTTCACGACGTCGGCGTAGCTCGCGGGGACGAGACGGAGAGTGACCGTGCCGGGCGGCAGCGGGCGGATCGTGATTCGACCTCTCGCATCGATGACGATGGAGGCGCGATCGATCGGGCTCTCGTCGGACGAGCCCAAGGGCGCAACGACTGCGTCGAGCGCGCGAACCGGGGTCTTCCGGGCGTCCACGAGGCGCACGGTCACCGCGGCGCCGGGATCGACGGCGAGCACGAGAGAGCGCGCGGGCGTGCCCGGAGCCGGCGCAGGCTGCGGCAGGTCGACACGGGCCGGCGGCATGGGGAGATAGCCTCCGGCGTGCACTTCGAGCACGGTTGCTCCCGCCGGGAGATCGGACACGGCGAATCGCCCGTCTGAGTCGGTCACCGCGTGACCGCAGGCCTCGTCGCCGAAGGGGGCGCACCCCGGGTCTCGCGCGACCACCGAGGCTCCCGAGACCGGAGCTTTCGTCGCGCTGTCGATCACCCTTCCGGAGACCGCCTCTCCGTGAGCGAGGTTCAACTCCAGCTTCGCTCCCGAAGCCATGTGGGCTTGCGTGAGCGGCGCGAACCCCTTCGCCGAGACGCGAATCGTGTACGCCGAGGACTTCAAGTCTTTCAAGACGAACGCCCCGGCGACATCCGTCTCGAGCGTGACCGCCTTCGGAGGCGGCGGCGGCGGGCCCGCGCCACCGAGCGAGAACGTATGGGTCTCGGGCTCGGGGAGCAGGCGCACGACCGCGTGCGCCACAGGTTCCCCATCGGCCCCGGTCACGGTCCCCCCGATCTCGCTCGTCGGGTGCGGAGTGGGCGGCCGCGGTGGCCTCTGGTACGGCCGGACGCTCGGGCCGCTCGAAGGAGGGGGTCCGTCGGCGGCCCAGGAGGCACCCGCCGCTCCGATCGCGACCGCTATCGCGGCGACGGCCGCAGGCCACGGGTTCCGGGGCACGGCACTTCCTCTCGGGTTCGACTCACGGCCCACGCGAGAGTATAGGGCGGAGGGTCGGCGCCGGCACGGCGCAGGCTACGTGGTCACGATCGGCAGTCCACGCCCCTGCCAGGCTTGCAATCCGCCGCTGACGTTCCACACGGACCGGTATCCGTTCCGCAGCAGGACGCTCGCGGCGATGCTCGACCTGGCGCCGCTGGCGCACACGACGGCGACCGGGTCGTCGGGACGGAGGGGAAAATCGCCGAACGCGGCGGGGAGCACCTTGAAGCTGAGCTGCAGCGAGGGATCGATGTGTCCCGCGTCCCACTCGGAGCGCTCGCGCACGTCGAGAACCCGGAGGTCGTTGCGCGCGATGCGCCTGACGAGCTCTGAGACGCCGATCTGGGGCAGGGACGCGAGAGGTTTTCCCGCGTCCCGCCAGGCCGCCGGATCGAGGAGGCCCACGATGCGCTGGTCGAGCCCGACGATCGCCAGGCGTCGGAGCGTTCCGCGCGCGTCCGTGCGAGCGTCGAGGACGAGAATCAGGCGACGCTCCGGAGGCAAGACCCACCCGGCCCACTGCTCGAAGCTCGAGCTCGTGGAGGGCACGTTCACCGCACCGGGAACGTGCCCCGCGCCGAAGGCGTCCTGGCTCCGCGCATCGAGCGCCCAGACCCCGTCCGCGAGAAGCCGCTCGGCCGCATCCGGTGCCAGGGCCGGCGCTTCCGGATCGCGCATGGCGTATGGAAGCTTCCCCTGATTGATGGCGACGATGCTCTCCATGTTCGCGGGACGCGCGGGCTGATCCTTGAGCATGAAGGCGACGAACCTGTCGAGATCGTCGAATTGGAGCGCCGGGTTGTTGCGCCGCTCGTAGCCGATCGTGGTGGCAACCTTGCCACTCGTGACGCGCCCTCAGGTCGAGCCCGCGACGTGCCCGGGGTAGACCTCGACGTGGTC
>DATKHQ010000325.1:0-6935 GCA_035510175.1 Candidatus Sulfotelmatobacter sp.
CTGTCCGTCCCGTTTCCGGGCCTGGGCGTTACCCAGCACGCTGCCCTCTGGAGTTCGGACTTTCCTCTCCGGAAGCACCGGCCGGAAATGACCGGACCCCCGCAGCGGCCGTCTGTCCGACACCGACGACGCCGGAATTATACGGCGACTGGCAAGGGGTTTCCGTAAGATGCCGGACCGATGATCTCCCGGAGCCACCCCCTCGCCCGGCGCCTCCGGGCGCTGCGGAAGGACCGGGATCTTCGCGATCGCGAGGGGGTGCTCGTCGCTGAGGGGCTCCACCTGGTCGCCGAGGCGCTGTCCTCCGGCCTGGTGATCGAGGCGGCCGTCTTCGCGGCGCGCCTCAACCGCGACCCCGAGGGGCGTGCGCTCGCCGCGCGCCTCGCCGCCGCCGGGATCCCCCTCCACGAGGCGGAAGACGGGACTTTCGAGGGGCTGCAGGATGCGCGCTCGCCCCAACCGGTCGTCGCCGTGGCCCGGCGCAAGCGGTTCGATCTCCCGGAGGTGCTGGGCGGTTCGCGCGGGACGCCGCTGGTGGTCGTCCCGTGCGGCCTCCAGGATCCGGGGAATCTCGGGAGCATCGTGCGGACCGCCGAGGCGGCGGGTGCGACCGGCCTCGTCGCCGCCGGAGACGGCGTCGATCTTTACCACCCGCGCACGGTGCGCGCGGCGATGGGATCGCTGTTCCGCCTGCCCGCCTGCGCCGCTCGCCTCGCGGAAGCTCTCGAAACGGCGCGCGCCGCGGACCTTCGCCTCGTCGGCGCCGTCGCTTCGGGGGCCCGCGCGTACGACGCCGTCGACTGGCGGAGGCCGGTCGCGATCCTCCTCGGCGCCGAGGGCGCCGGCCTTCCGGAGGCCGTCCTATCGGCGATCGAGGAGCGCGTGACGATCCCCCTCGCGGCGGGCGTCGAGAGCCTGTCGGTGGGAGCGGCCGCGGCGGTGATCCTGTTCGAGGCGGCGCGGGCGCGGCGCTGACCCGCGCGTGCGGTCAGCCGCGTCGAATGATGCGCAGGCGCCGGCGCTCCTCCGCCTGCTGGGCGGCGGAAGGCGTCTCGCCGGGCGACGCCGCGGGCTCGGGGCCGCCCTCGGGGCGGGCTTGTCCCGGATCCGTGCGCGGGGGAGCCCCGCCGCCGGGACGCTCGGTCTCGGTCGCCGCCTCCTCGCCCCGCGCCTCGGCGACCGGAAGCGTGAAGGAGATCGTCGTCCCCTCGCCGACCGTGCTGCTCGCGTTGATGACGCAGCCGTGCAGCCGGAGGATGTTCCGGACGATCGCGAGACCGATGCCCGTGCCGTCCGACGCGCGCTCGGCGCTCGTCTTGGCCTGGTAGAAGCGATCGAAGATCCGCTCGAGGTCTTCCTTGGGGATCCCCTCGCCCGTGTCCCGCACGTGCACGAGCGCGAACCCGGGCTTCCCGCGGCGGGCCACGATCTCGATCGAGCCTCCCTCGCGGTTGAACTTGATCGCGTTCTGGATCACGTTCAGGAACACCTGATAGACCTTGTCGCGATCGGCGTGCAGGACGAGGCCTCGCTGCTCGGACCGGAGGGACAGCTCGATCTTCCGCTCGGCGAGGCGGTCCCGGAGGAGCTGCACCACCTCGGCGACGATCGCCTCGAGCGGGAACGTCGACAGATTCATCGCGGCGCTCTCGCGATCCATCCGCGCGAACGAGAGCAGGTTGTCGATCATGCCGATCAGCCGGTCGATGTTTCGCAGGGAGAGGGTGAGACCCTGTTTCTGCTCGTCGTTGATCGGCCCCAGTCGGCCCTTCACGATCATCTCGGTATAGCCGCGGATCGACACCAGGGGGGTTTGCAGCTCGTGGCTGACGTTGGCGAGCAGGTCGGACTTCATCGTGTCGAGCGTCCGGAGCTCGTCGTTTAGCCGCTCGGCCTCCACGCGGCGGGCCTCGAGCTCGCCGTAGGCCTCCTTGAGCCGGCCGTGCGCCGCCTCAAGCGATTCCTGGGTGCGGCGCAGCCGGTCGACGTCCGCGCCGAGCCCCCGCTCGATCCGGCGGTGGGCGGTGACGTCGCGCGCGACGAGCAGGCGCCCCGCGGTACCGGCGTCGCGCGATCCGACCGGCGTCGCGCGCAGCTCGATCCAGCGCCCCTCGGGCTCCGCCCAGAGGACCGTGTCGCTCGCGGGCGAGCCTTCGGCCGCGGCCAGGCACGCGGCGAGCGCGGCGCCGCTCTCCCCTCGCGAGCGGACCAGGCGCAGGAACTCGGTCTCCGGCGTTCCCAGGACGTCCCAGCGGTTCAGGCCGAGCAGGTCGAGGATCGTGCGGTTCGCGATGCGGACGCGCGTGCCGGACACCTCCTCGGCCAGGAGCAGGACGCCGTCGTCGCTCGCCTCGAGAACGGCGTCGAGCCGGTTCTCGCTCGCGCGCAGGGCCCGGAGCATTCGCTGCTCCTCGGTGGCATCCGAGAGCATGACGAGAACGCCGGCACGCCCCTCGGCGCGGTGGGCAAGGGCCGACAGGCGCACCTCGGAGCGGCGCCGCCCGGCGGCGTCGCTCACTCCCACCGTCAGCTCCGCCGCCTCCTTGACTTCGGACGCTTCGAGCCGGACGAGCGCGTCCTGGACGAGGAGCACGTCGTCGGTGGCAATGCGGTCGATCAGGGCCGTCCCCACCGCGTCGGCCTCCCCGAGGGAGAGCAGCGCGCGGAACGCCGCGTTGACCGAGACCACGCGCCCCTTCTCCAGGACCGCCACCGCGAGGGGCAGATCATCCAGCATCCGCCGGGAGCGGCTCTCGGCGGCTCTCAGATCGGTCTCGATCCGCACCTGCTCCGAGACGTCCTGGACGACCAGCAGGAAGCCCGGCGCCTCCCCGGCTCCGCGCAGCATCCGGACGTGCAGGCGGGCGTGGAAGCGCGTCCCGTCGCGCCGCGCCATCAGCGCGCGGGTCTCGATGCCGCGCTCGCGCAAGCTGCGCCGCGCGAGCTTGGGCAGCAGGTCCTTCCACGCGGCGTCGTCGAACAGGAGCGAGGCGTTGCGCCCGACGATGGCGTCCTCCTCCCAGCCGAACAGCGCCGAGCTCCCGGCGGAGACCGCGCGGAGGTCCCCGTCGGCGTCGGTCGTGATCACCGCGTATCCGCGCGCGGCCTCCTGGAGCGCCTGGAATCCCTCCCGCGCGGTCTCCTCGCGCGAGATGTAGGCGCCGAGGTCCTGGGCCAAACGGTTGGCCGACTCCGCGATCGGCGCGAACAGCGAGCGCGTGTCGACCTCGGCGCGACCCCGGGCGCTTCCCGACCGCATCTCCTCGAGGAGGCGCACGATCTCCTGACTCTCGTTGCTGCGCCCGCGGCGGACCAGGGCCAGCAGTACGCCGCCGAGGGCCCCCGCCGCGATGATCACGGCGAACAGCGACAGGACGAGCGGGCTCGCGACGGCGCCGGCCGCGGCGTCCAGGAGCCCGTCGAGGAACGACCCGCCGCTCACGGCGCCCATCGCTCGCGCGGCTCGGGCGCCGCGAAGTGGTACCCCTGGGCGTAGCGCGCTCCGAGCGCGCGCAGCACGCCCGCCTCGCGTGCGGTCTCGACGCCGACGGCGACGACGGCGGCGCCGGAGGCGCTGCCCGCGCCGACGAGGCTCCCGAAGATCTCCTGCTTGAGCAGGTTCGCGTCGATCCCGCGGACGAGGCTCGCATCCACCTTCACGAAGTCGGGCTTGAGGCGGTCGATCAGGGTCGCGCCGGCCGCCCCGGTGCCGGCGTCGTCGATCGCGATGGCGAACCCGCCGGCGCGCAGCGCGGCGCAGGCGGCGACGCACGACTCCGTGGCGCCGCCGACCGCGCGCTCGGAGATCTCGACGACGACGTCGGCGGGCTTGCGGCCGGTCGCCACCGCGAGGTCCCGCATCGCGCCTCCGGAGAACTTCGGATCCGCGAGGGTCTCGGGAAGGACGTTGACGAACAGCTTGCCGGCCGGAGCGAATCCGGCGGCCTCGCGGAAGGCGCTCTCGTGGCAGAGCCGGTCGAGCTCTCCGGACGCGCCGACGCGCCCCGAGAGGGCGAACATCGCCCGCGGCATCTCGAACAGGCTGTCGGCGGGGCCGCGGGAGAGCGCTTCGAAGCCGACGATCGCGCCGGAGGCGAGATCGACGACCGGCTGCCAGAGGGTCCGGACGCGCGCCTCGCGGATCATCTTCCGGAGCTCCTCGCCCCATGCGAGGTCCCGGCGCTCCGCCCGGCGCTCCGGCAGGCGCCGCGCCTCGTCGACCGCGGCGTGGAGCCGGCGCTCGAACCGGTAGAAAGGATCCTCGGAGAGCAGCGCGTAGCCGGTCCGCACCAGCAGGCGCGGCGAGAGCGCGGCCGCCGCGGCGTCCTGCTCGAGGGCGGCGTCGAGCTTGAGCTTCACGGCCGCGGCCAGCTCGGCCAGGATCGCGTGGTCGATCTCGGTGCCCGACGGGCCGTCGGGGACGAACACGACGAAGCGGTCCGCGGGGACGCTCCCGGCGGCGAGTCGCGCGCTCCCCGGGAGATCCGTCCCGGGAAGCGCGAGCAGCGCTTCGGCGAGCCCGGCCGTGGTCCGATCGAACGCCTGCCATCCGTAGAGCGACTCGACGATCCCGAGATTGACCGGCTCGACGTGGATGACGCCGACGTGGCGCCGGACGTCGAGCAGCGTGCGCAGGTCGTCGATCAGGAGCGTGTAGGCCGGGAGTCCCGTGATGCGGTCGCAGACGGCGCTCTTCAGGCGCAGGTATTCGTTGCGGTACTGCTCGAGCGCGTCCTCCGTGCGGGTGGGTTCCATGGCGTCTCTTCAGCTTCCGGAGGCGAAGGGGACCGGATCGGAGCCGAAACCGGCGGCATCGAGGATGCGGTGGACGCGCACGACCAGCTCGTCCACACCGAATGGCTTCGTGATGTAGTCGATGGCCCCGTCCTTGAGCCCGGCGACCTTATCGCGGACCTCGGACTTGACGGAGAACATCGCCACCGGGACCGCGGCGGTCGCGTCGTCGGCGCGGAGCAGGCGGAGCGTCGCCCAGCCGTCCATCTCGGGCATGTTGATGTCGAGCAGGACGAGATCGAACCGGGAACGGCGCAGCAGGCGCAGCGCCTCGGCGCCGGACGGCGCCACCGCGACGTCGAGGCCGGCGTCCGAGAGGACGAGCCGCGCCATCTCGCGGATGTCGGCCTGATCGTCGACCACGAGAATCCGCGCGGGGCCGCTCACGAGACCCCCGGGCGCCGTGACCGCAGGAACTGGCCGAGCTCGGCACGATCGGCGCCCGAAAGACCGGCGAAGCGGACCGCGATGCCGCCGGACCCGGCGCCGGGGTGCGGGGCGATCTCGACACGGACCACGTCGGCGTCGGTCGCGATGTCGCGGCCTCCGGGGACCGGAAGGTGGAAGCTCAGCCTCACGGCATCGCCGGCGAGGAACTTTCCCTGGGCGTGGAGGAAGCAGCCGCCGGACGACAGGTCGCGCGTGTACGCGAGCCCTTCCTCGCCGCGTTGCGTCACCGCGACCTTCAGCGCGATCTCGAGGCGATCGTCTCCGCGCTCGCGCACGAGGCCGTGGCGCCGGAGCAGCTCGAGCAGGCGCGCCTGCGTCGCCGGGCGCGTCACGAGGCCGGTGACTCCGGCCGCCAGCGCACGATCGTGATCCGCGGCGTTGCCGATCACGAACAGGAGGGCGCGCGCGCCGATGTCGTCGGCGTGGATCGCGCGCGCGGTCGCGAACGCGTCGAAGCCCGGCACGTGCGGATCGAGCAGAACGACGTCGGGGCGGCTGTCGCGGACCAGAGGGACGAACGCGTCCGACGACTCCGCCCAGACGAGTCGCGTGTCGGCGCGCTGCAAGAGCGAGTGATCAATCTCGAGGAACGGGGAACACTCCTTCCCCAGCAGGATCGTCGTCATCGTCGCGCTCCAGACCGATGCGGGAAAACCGAACGGGTCACGTCCGCTTCCCATCGTCCCCGAAAACCGCTTAGGGAAATTACGACTAGCCGTCGGCCCCAACAGAAGAGTTTATTACAGACAAAGGCCGGAAAAGGCGGAAGGTGGGGACACCGCCGAGGGGGTTGCGGTCCGTTAACGATTTTGGGGCGCGGGAGGACCGGCGGCGCCGCGGTCGCGGCGCCCGCCGGCACGCTCCGCCGGGGTCACTTCCCCTGGGCCTTCAGGTCGGCGAGGGCTTTGCTCGTCATGTCGTCGTACTGCTTCACGCGGTCGGGCGCGCTCTTGACGTACTTCGAGGTGGTCTCGGCCATCGACTTCTTCGCCGCGTTCAGATCGGACCAGAGCTGCTTGTTCTGCTTGTTGAGGTCCTTGGCCTTCGCGTCCTGCTTGTCGAGCTTCGCCTGCGTGATCGCCGCTTCGTTCTCCTGGATCTGCTTCTGCAAGCCGACCACTTTCTGGCTCGCAGCAGCCGTCGCTGCGTCGATCTCGCTGATCCACTTCTGCATGTCGTCGTACGCCGCCTTGTAGCTGTTGGCGAGCGGCACGAAGCTCTTCGCGGCGACGGAAAGCTCTTTCTTCTCGGGAGCGGCTTCGGCCGCCGCCTTCGCGGCCGCTGCGGGTGCCGCAGCGGCGGCAGGAGCAGCGGCGGCCGCAGGGGCCCCTTCCGCCGGCTTCGTCTCCTCGGCCGGTTTCTTTTCCTCCGCGGGCTTCGCTTCGTCTGCCGGCTTCGCTTCGTCTGCCGGGTTCGCTTCGTCGGCGGGTTTGGCCGCGTCGGCCTTCGCTTCATCCTGCTTGGCGGGCTCGTCCTTCTTGGGCTCGTCCTGAGCGAACGCGGGAATCGAGATGCCGACGGAGATCAACGCTGCAAGACCGAGCGGTGCGAGCCTCATGATGTCCTCCTGGAGCCAGGGCGCGTATGCGGAAGACGCATCGTAGGCAGGAAGCGCTGTGGGGTCAATACCGACCGCATCCGAATTGGAGCGGGAAACCGGGTTCGAACCGGCGACCCTCAGCTTGGGAAGC
>DATKHQ010000326.1:0-23797 GCA_035510175.1 Candidatus Sulfotelmatobacter sp.
GGGGACCAGCCGGTCGGCGACCTCCGGCCCCTCGAGCGCCAGCCGGGCGGCCTCCTCGCGCGCGGCGCGCCGGGCCCTGTGCTTCCGCCGCACGGTCGTCAGGACCGCGCCCGCGACCGGATCGCCGCGCCGCTCGCCGACCGCGGCCGCGACCGCGCGGTAGAGTCCGGTGACGAGGAGGTAGGTGCTCAGCCAGCCGAGCGGAGTGCCGACGACGAACTGGAGCGGCGCCAGCGCCGTCAGCGCGACCGACGAGGCGGTCGTCACCTCGGGTCCGGGGGCCGAGCCATCCTGCTGGCGCCGGGCGACGGCGAGCATCGCGTCGTCGTTCTCCGAGGCCGCCCGGATCGCGAAGCGGAGGAAGCCTCCGGCGCCGATGACGAAGCCGGCGAGCAGCGTGGCGATCGCCGCGGGAGCGCTCGAGCCGGCCTCCTCGACGCGGCGGAGGAACTCCCCCGAGCGCAGGGTGGCCATGGAGTGATTGTACGGAGAACCCGGCCCCCGCTACGGGCGAAGGAGCAAGAACGCGGCGAGGGCGCCAAGGGCCATCGCGACCATCGGGGGCGCCGCGACGAGGAACAGCCGCCGCCCGCCGACGACCGCGACGATGCCGAGCTTGACGACCATGTTCACCAGGAACGCGAGCAGGATCGCGAGCATCGCGTCCGCGAGGGGGAGGCTGCCGGCACCGAAGATCGTCGCCACCGCGAGCGTCGCGCCGTGGACGTCGCTCGTTCCGGCGATCGCGGCCGTCACGATCACTCCGGCGGCGCCCAGGGTCCGCGACGCGACCCCCGAGATCGCGAGAATGACTCCGAAGATCGCCGCCATGGCGAGCGCCGATTCCAGCTCGAGGGGGTTCGACAGCTCGAACGCGGCCTGGGGCGGCGTCGAACCGCCGCGCCGCCGCAGCCACCATGCCGCGGTCGCGCTCCCGAGGATTCCGACGGCGACCGGTGCCGCGATCATGAGCCCGGCGGTCGGCAGCAGGCTGCTCCCCGACACCCCGATGATCAGGATCTGGGCGGCGGCCGAGGCGACGTTCGCGAGCACGATGCCGATCGCGAGCGGGGCCGCGAAGTCGGGCTCGCCGCGCGCGCGCCGTGACAGCGAGAGCGTCGCCGCCGTCGACGACACGAGCCCGGCGCCGAACCCGGCGGCGGCGAGACCGCGGGACGGGCCGAGCGCGCGCACGGCGATGTATCCGGCGAACCCCACTCCGGCGATCGTCGTGAACAGCAGCCAGAGGCGCGACGGGTTGAACAGGCCCCACGGGTCGACCGCGCGATTGGGGAGGAGCGGGAGCACGACGAGAGCGATCACGAGGAAGGTGAGCGCGGCGTTGGCCTCCTTGTCGGAGAGGCCGTCGTGCGCGAAGCGGTGGATGCGCGGCTTGAGCCAGAGCACCGCGAGGATGATGACGCCCAGCATCGCCGCGAGGACCACGTCGTCGTGGGCGAGCCAGCCCAGGGCGAACGTCGCGACCGCGGCGACCTCCGTGGTCGTGCCGACGCCCGGCTCCGCCGGACCGCGCGGCCGCAGATAGGCGGCGATCGAGATCGCGGCGACGAACGCCGCCAGCACGATGCCCACGCCCCCGTTCGAGACGTGCGCCGCGAGCGTGCCGAGCATCGCGATCAGCGCGAACGTGCGCGAGCCGAACGCGAGATGCCCATCCTCGCGGGAGAGCGCGCGCTCGCGCTCGATGCCGAGCACCAGGCCCAGCGCCAGCGAGAGCAGGAACGGCTTGGCGGTCTCGAACACGTCGCCTCCGCCTGGAAGGCCTTTCTGTATCATGGGCGGCGCCGCTGAGCTATCCTCTTCCGCACCGAAGCTCTCCGAGGTCCGACGGTGCGCGTCGTCTCCCATCTCGATCCGTGGGTCCTCGAGGCGGAGCTGCTCGACCGCGTCGCCGCGACCCGTGCGCGCGATCCCTGGGGCCCGATCCTCGTGATCGTGCCGACCACGCGCCTCGCGGATCACGTGAAACGGCGCCTCGTGGAGCGGCTCGGAACCGTGCTGGGGGTCGAGATCCTCACGCACCGCGGGGTGGCGAGGCGGCTGCTGGCACTTGCGCAAAGCCCGGCGCCCCGCGCGCTGTCCCGGGACGTGTCGGACGTGGTGCTGGGTGAGGTCGTCCGGACCCCGCTGCCTGGGAGGATCAGGGAATTCCTGCGCGAGCGACCCCGCGCCATCGCTTCGCTCGCCGGCACCCTCGCGGATCTTCGCGAAGCAGGGGTCGAGCCCGGAGCAGCCCGACGTGTCCTGGACGGCGGCGACGCCGAGCTCGCCTCGATCTACGCCGCCTGGTCCGAGCGCTTGTCGCGCCTGGCGGTGGGCGGACTCTCCGACGACGCCGCCGTGGTCGGCCGCGCGATCGCCGTCGCCGCGGCGGGCGCGTCCCGCTACAGCTTGATCATCCATCACGGTGCCTACGATCTGATAGGAATTCACGCGGACCTCGTCAACGCATTGGACACAGGCCGCGAGGTGATCGCGCTCGTACCGGACCGGGTCGATCGGGTGTTCGGATTCGAGCGGCCGGGAGCGCGCACCGGCGTATCCGATCTCGAGGATCTGCTCGCTCGCAAGAGCGTCCGCTTGGCGCACGCGCAGGGCTCACGCGCGGAGATCAGGCTCGCTTCGCGGGAGGCGCTCAAGGCGGTGGCGGATGGAGCGTCGCCCCACGATGCCGCGATCCTCGTGAGGACATTCGGCCCGTACGCGTCCGCCGTCGAAGAGCTGTGCGCCGGCGGGGCGCCGGGGTGGCAGACCTCGCTCAACTCGCCGCTGCGGCGCGATCCGGCGATCGCTTCCCTCCTTGCGAGACTGCGTGCGGAGGCGAACGGTCCTGAGCGAAGCTGGGGCGCGCATGCGGGCGCCATTTCGGACCTCTCCCGGGCGATGCTCCCCGCGTCTGTCGCCGGAGCGGGGGCGGCGCTGTCTCGGATCCTCGTTGCGATGCGCTCGATCGAGCTCGATCTCGGCGTTGGCGGCCTGATCCCTCAACCCGTGGCGGTCGACTGGGTCAAGGCGGCGATCGACCGCGCGACCGTACCGCAGGGCGCGGAATCCGGGCCGATGATCCTCGATGTGATGCAGGCTCGGGGACTCACGCTCCATACCGTGGCCTTCGTCGGCCTCAATTCCGGGATCTTCCCGCGCGTCGGCCGCGCGGATCCGTTCCTGTCCGACGACTCGCGCCGCCACCTCGCGAAGAAAACGGGGCGGCCGGTCCCGATCCCGACCGACACGGAGGGCGAAGAGCGTCTCCTCCTCCTCGGCGCTCTCGGGTCGGGGCGTGAACAGGTTCTGCTGTCCTGGCGGCGCGCCGATGAGTCCGGCCGGCCCGTCGTCCCGTCTCTCGCTCTGCGGGACCTCGGCCGGATCGTCTGCGGCGCCCCCGGCGCCGACGAGCTCTCCGTGCGCGCGCGCGCGCTCCCGGCGCATCCGCTGGCCCGGCTCGAATCACTCGCGGGGGCGCCGGGGCTTCTCGACGCCGACGAGGAGGCCTTGTTGGTTGCCCTCCAGAGCCGCATCGCCGTTGACGGCGGGCGTTTCCTCAGCCAGCGCGCGCCCGAGCTCAGCGAAGGGTGCCGCTGGGTGGAAGCGGTTGAATCCTTCGGCCCCACAACGATGGCCGTCGATGGGCGGGCCGGCGCGCGCTCCATCGACGGAATCGCAGCCACCTCACTGGAAGCGCTCGGTCGATGTCCGCTGAAGTACTTCTTCGGCAAAGTTCTCAGAGTTCCCGAGCCGGAGACGCTCGTGGGGCCGCTCGAGCGGGACGCGGCGGATCTGGGCAATCGGATCCACAAAGTTCTCGAGCTGGCCTATCGGTCTCTCGTGTCGCTCGGCGCGCTCGAATCGGGTGATCCCGTACGCGCCCGAGCGGCCGCCGCGAAGGCGCTGGACGAAGCCTGGGCGAGGACCGCGGATGCCGTCGATGAGGAGCGCGCTCGGACCTATCCCTTGCTCGAGCGGATCGAGGCCGAGCGCGTCGGCGAGTCGCTGCGGGAGTTCGTTGCGTGGGATCTCGATCGCCTCCGTCGAATCGGAGCGCGGCCGGTAGAGTTCGAGCGGACGCTGTCGGAGTCGATCGCCCTACCCTCCGGCCGCGAGCTTTCCGTGAAGGCGAAGCTCGACAGGATCGCGGAGGGACCGGGGGTTCGGCGCGTCGGTGACTACAAGACCGGGCGAGGATCTCTCAAGTCGCGCGTCGATGCGAAGGCAATGCTCGCGGGGCTCGAGATGCAGGTGCCGCTGTACGCGATGCTCGCGGACGCCGAGGTCGAGCTGCTCCGCGTGGGGCCGGTGGTCGCTGCGGGCGCGAATGAGACGGAGCGTGTCACCGAGCCGTTCCGCGACTTCAAGACATCCGCACACCGTGGCGGTTTCCTCGAGACCATCGAGGTGCTGCTCGCAATGGCGGAACGCGGTGTGTATCCGTTTCGGAGCGAGCGCCACTGCACCTGGTGCGCCTACCGGCCCGCGTGCCGGAAGGGACACCCTCCGAGCGAGGCGCGTCAGGAGGCCGCCACGGACTCGTCCGACGCGCGTGCCTGCTGGCGGAAGACGACGACGCAGCCGCTGCTCGCCGACGTTCGCGCGGAGCATGCGCCGTGAGCCGCGCGCCGCGGGACGCAGGGCAGCGAGAGATCGCCGCGACCGAGTTCACGAGAAACCTCGTGGTGAGCGCCGGCGCGGGAACCGGAAAGACGAGCCTCCTGGTGGAACGGATCCTGATAGCCGTCGGCTCAGGACGCGTGCGGCTGGATCAGATCGCCGCGGTCACGTTCACGGAGAAGGCCGCCGGTGAGCTTCGGCACCGGCTCGCGGCAGGATTGGCGTCGCTTCGGGGGCCGATGGCGGCGCCCCCCGCTCCGGACGAGCCCGGCGAGGCGGTCCGGGCGCGGCGGCATCTCGCCTCCCGGCCAGGATTCGATCCTGCCGTCCTCTCCGCGAGGGCGGACGACGCGCTGGCACGGCTCGATGCGGCCGCGGTGTCCACCATCCACGGCTTCTGCGCCGAACTCCTGCGGTCGTACCCGGTGGAGGCGGCAATTCCGCCGGGATTCCGCGTCGAGCCCGGGCCCGTCGAGGAACAGCTGCGCGACGAGGTGTGGGCTGCATTTGCGGCCGAGGAACTCGGGCCGGCGGCCTCGCGACCCGCGATCTGGGAACGTGCGCTGTCGATCCTGACGATGTCTCAGCTTGCGCGTCTGGGCAAGGACCTCTCGCGGGGCGCGTTTTCTTCGTCGCTGCTTTCGACCCGCCCAGGGGCGATGATCGACCGGCTGCGGGACCGCGCGGCAGCGGTCGCTCGCGACATCCGCTCGGCGTCGCTCGTCACGGGCGTGGGCGAGGCCGCGCGCGATTGGTTCCGGAGAGCCGGGCGGGTGTGCGAGGCCCTCGAAACGGGCGGCCCTGACGCGGCGCGCGGAATCCTCCGGATGGACGACGCTCTCGCGAAGGAGACCGTGAACCTGAAGACGGTCGGCGTCCCTCCCGGCGACCGCCGACGTCTCGCGCGAATCGTCAGGGACGCCAAGGCCCTGCTTCGCAATCTGCCAAACCTCGACGACGCGGCTGCCGACGCCGTTCTGGAAGCGGTACTTCCGTACGCCCACCGGACGCGGCGTGAGTTCGCGCGCGCGGGATTCGTCGACTTCGATACGCTGCTCGTTGGAGCGCGCGACCTGCTCCGGGATCATCCGCTCGTGTGCGACGCCCTCAAGAGGCGGTTCCGGATGCTGCTCCTGGACGAGTTCCAGGACACCGATCCGGTCCAGTACGAGATCGTGATGTGGCTCGCGGAGGCTCTCGGCGAACACGCGGCCAACGCCTGGCGGACTCGCCTGGAGCCAGGACGCCTGTTCATCGTGGGAGATGCGAAACAATCGATCTACCGCTTCCGCGGCGCCGATTACGCCGCGTACCGCCGTGCGATCGATCACGTGGTCGAGCAGGGCGGGCAGGAGGTTTCGCTGACGTCGAACTTCCGCAGCGTCCCGGAGACGCTGGAGCCCATCAACGCGCTCTTCGCGGCGCCGCCGCGCGGGTGCTGGGAGGAATCCCCCTACCTCTCGCGGTACGAGCCGGTCGCCGCCGAAAAGGAGAGCTGCCGGAGAGCGGCGGTCGAGATCTGGACGACTCCGTCCTCCGGGGACGATGCGGAATCGCGGCGCCGGGCGGAAGGCGACGCGCTCGCCTCGGAGATTGCCGCGATCGTCCGGTCAGGCGCTCTTCGCTACCAGGACGTCATGGTGCTGTTCCGCTCCATGACCAACATCGGCATCTACCTGCGCCCGCTGCGCGAGGCCGGCATCCCGTTTGTCGTCAGCGGCGGGAGGGAATTCGCGGAGCGGAGCGAGATCGTTCACGCGATCGCGCTCCTGCGCGCGATCAACGACCCGGACGACCCGATCGCGCGCCTGGCCGTGCTCCGCTCGCCGGTCGGCGGCGTCCCCGACGACGAGATCGAACGCTTCGCCGCGAGGTCGGGCGCCTGGGGGCCCGAGGCGGCGATCGACCCGGCCTCCTGCCCGCGCGTGGCCGCGGCGCTGGCTCGGCTTGCAGAGCTCCGCGCGAGAGTCCTGTGCCTTCCGGTCGATCTCCGCATCCGTGCGATCGTCGAGCAATCAGGACTCCTGGCGCTCTCGGCGCTCGGCTTCGACGGCCCCCAGCGCGTCGCGAACCTGGAAAAGCTTGCCTGGGACGGTGCCGCGTTCGCGCGAGACGGTCGCCTCTCGTTCGAGGAGACGATCGATGCGCTCGAATCGCGTCCCCGCGGAGAGGACGAGGGCGACTCGCCGCTCTCCGACGAGGCGACGGACTCGGTGCGCCTGATGACGATCCACAAGGCGAAAGGCCTCGAGGCCCCGCTCGTCATTGTCGCGGACACGGCGGCGGGCCAGGCCGGCGGGAACGACCCCGACTACGATTACGCAAGCGTGGCGCGCATCGAGGAGTCCGAGGCGATCGCGGTGAGGACGCCGGGGGTGGTGAGCTCCGTCGAAGTTCTTCGGACGCTGGACGACCATCGGCACGAAGAGGCCGAGAATGTGCGGCTGCTGTACGTCGCTCTGACGCGAGCGGCCGACCGACTCGTCCTGCTGGCCGGAAGCGGACCGGGGAGCGGCTGGTCCGAAGCGCTGGCGGCCTGGGGCTTCGATTCGAAAGAACTTCAAGCCGACGGCGCGACGTTCGACGGAGGCAGGGTCCTGCATCGACTGATCGAGAAGGACGCGGTGCGCGGCGGTGCCGCCGCGGCTGTCCCGGCGGGCCGTCCTGGTGCCGTGGCCGCGTACGAGGCCGCACTCGCGCGGGCGTCCGCCGCCGCGTGGACTTTCCGCGCGCCGAGCCTGGAGGACGAACGCTCGGAAGACGCCGAGCCCGCGCGCGACGGGTCGATCGCGCCGGCGCTCGCGCGCGCGGTCGGGGTGGTCGTCCACCGTCGTCTCGAGCGTTTCGACGGCGACACCGCCGCCCTCGTCGCCGGCTTGGAGGCGAGCGCCGCAGATCCCGCGGAGCGGAACGGAGTCGGCGCCGCCGAGGTCGCCGCGGAGGCGCGAGCGGTGCTCGCGGCGTTCGCCGCCTCTCCCCTCGCGGCGCGCCTGACGGGGCTAGACGTTCTCGGACGCGAGGTGCCGATGCTCTTCCGCGAGGACGACGCGCGCGCGTGGAGCGGGACGATCGACCTGATCTACCGGGAGCCCGGCGGCACGATCGTTGTCGCCGACTACAAGACCGATGCCGCGCTCGATCTGGCCCTCGATCGCCACCGCGAGCAGCTGCGAATCTACGTCGAGGCCGTGCGCCGCGCGGTCCCGGGGGCTTCCGTGCGCGGCGAGCTCTGGATGGTGCGACATGGAGAGATTCTCTGAATCGGGATTCCTCGCAAGAAGAAGGGGACTAATCCAAGAAGAAGAATCCCCGAGTCAGAGAATTTCTCCGACGAACCGGTAGGGCTTCGCCGCCCAGGCGCCCGCGTACTCGACGCCGATCCGAGGCGTTCTTCGAATGCGGCGCGAGGCGACCGGCTCCCCCTTCTCGATCCACAGGGTCTGTCCGGTAAGGAACGATGCGCCGTCGAGGCGGCGGTCGATTCCGAACGCCCGTGTCAAGCGCCCCGGTCCCGGCACGACCTCCCCGCCGTCGAGCACCGCGGCGCGCAGGAGAACCGCCGAGGGCGCTCCCGCGTCTCCGGTGACGACGTTCAGGCAATGGTGCATGCCGTAGATGAGGTAGACGTACGCGAGCCCGCCGTCCTCCCACATCCAGCGATTGCGGCGCGTCAAGCCGAACCGCGCGTGGCTCGCGAGATCGCGCACGCCCGTGTACGCCTCGACCTCGACGAGGCGGCCGCGCACGACCGCCCCGGTCTCCAGGCGGCGGCATAGAGTCCGTCCGATGAGGTCGCGCGCGACCGTCAGCGGCGGTCGGCGGTAGAACGCGGCGCGCAGACGAGCCGTGCGTCCGATCTCCATCGAGGTTACGCTCCCCCCGTCGCCGAGGAGGCCATCATGAGAAGACCCGTCGCCCTGACCGTGCTCCTGCTCGCCGCCGCAGCGCTGCTCGTCTTAGCACTCCCGGCCGCCACGATCGCCGACGAGGTCCAGTCGGTCTTCGTAACGAACTTCCCCAAGGTCTTCTCCGTCCAGGGCACCGTCGGGATCGACGGGCCGGTCAAGCAGGCGAAGGCCGTCGCGCTCCGCGATGTCATCGTGCCGCCCGTCAGCCCCAAGGACACGGTTCGCTTGATCCAAGGGGGCTTGGTCGACAGCGACGGCTTCGCGAACAGGGTGCTCAGCCTCCAGGGGGCGATCAAGGGGGAGGTCTACCGGTCGGGGACCGTCGGCGTGTTCCTCCTCCCCGACGAGGAGAACGTGGTCAAAGTGTTCGAGGAGAAGGGCCTGATGCAGTTCCCCGTCGAGGTCGCGGCGAGCGGCGTCTCCGGGGCGGCCCCCTACTTCGCCTCTCCGCAAGGGCGTGCTCTCATCGGTTTCCCGCGGTACCGGACCTACTTCTACAACACGACCGACAAGACGGTGACCGTCAACCTGTACACCTACATGACGAACTGATCGGGCACCGGCAAAGTAGAATCTAAGGATATGCCGAAGCCCCGAGTCTCCGCCGCCGGCGGCGTCGCCGCCCTCGCCTACGCCTGGAAGAAGGGGCGGGATGCCGGAGGAGTCGCCAAGCTCTACAAGCGCATGCGCGCGCGCAACGCCTGCAAGACCTGCGCGCTCGGGATGGGCGGCCAGCGGGGCGGGATGGTCAACGAGGAGCGCTCGTTTCCGGAGGTTTGCAAGAAATCGGTCCAGGCGCAGACCGGGGACATGCAGGCGCCGATCTCGGAATCGTTCTTCCGCGAGCACCCGATCCGGGAGCTCGAAACGTGGTCGTCGCTCCGGATGGAGGCGGCGGGCCGCCTCGCGTTCCCCGTCTCCTGGACGGCGGGCGACACGCACTTCCACCGCATCCGCTGGGACGCCGCCCTCGACCGCACCGCGCGCGCGCTCGCGGACGCCCCGCGCGACCAGGTCTTCTTCTACAGCTCCGGCCGCTCGTCGAACGAAGCCGCGTTTCTCATGCAGACGCTCGCGCGCGCCTACGGCACCCGGAACATCCACAACTGCTCCCACTACTGCCACCAGGCCTCCGGGGTCGCGCTCGGCCGACTCGTCGGCAGCGGCACCTCGACGCTGAGCCTCGACGATCTCGACCAGGCCGATCTCGCCATCGTCGCCGGCGCCAATCCGGCCTCGAACCACCCGCGTCTGATCGTGAAGCTCGTCGAGCTGCGGGCCCGCGGCGGAACGGTCATCGTCGTCAACCCGGTGAAGGAGCTCGGTCTCGTCCGCTTCCGGATTCCCTCGCGGCTCGGCTCGATGCTGGCGGGCTCCGACGTCTCGGACCTCTACCTGCAGCCGCACGTCGGATCGGACATCGCCGTGTTCAAGGCGCTCCTGAAGGGGCTCGCCGAGGAAGGGGCGATCGATCGCGCCTACCTCGCGACGCACGTCGACGGATGGGACGCGGTCGAAGCGGACGCCCGCGGCACGCCGTGGGAGACGCTGCTCGAGGCGTGCGGCCTCACGCGGGCCGAGATCGACCGGGCCGTGGAGAAGATCGCCGCGGCATCGCGCGGCGTCATGCTCTGGGCGATGGGCTTGACCCACCACGAGCACGGCGTCGCGAACGTGACGGCGCTGGCGAACCTCGCCCTCGCGCGCGGCTGGGTCGGCCGCGAGGGGTGCGGGCTCCTGCCGATCCGCGGCCACAGCAACGTGCAGGGTGTCGGCTCGATGGGGTTCACGCCCGCGATCAAGGACGCGTTCGCGAAGGCCATGGAGGACGCCTACCAGATCCCCGCCACCGGATCCCCCGGCCTCGACACGTACGGATGCATGCTCGCGGCCGAGGCGGGGAGGATCCGCGCCGCCGTGTTCCTCGGCGGGAACCTCTTTGCCTCGAACCCCGATCGCGCCTGGTCGGCGGCGGCGCTCCAGAAGATCGGAACGACCGCCTACATCACGACCAAGCTCAACGAAGGACACGTCCACGGGCGCGGCGCGTTCCACGTCCTGCTCCCCGTCCGCGCGCGCGACGAGGAAGCCCAGTCGACGACGCAGGAGAGCATGTTCAACTACGTGCGCCTGTCCGACGGCGGGGAGGCGCCTCCGCCGGGAGAGATCCGGTCCGAGGTCGAGGTCGTCTGCTCGCTGGCCGCGCGCCTGCTCCCGCCGGGGCCGTTCCCCTTCGCCACGATGACCGATCACGACGCGGTCCGGCGGGCGATCGCACGCGTCGTTCCGGGGTACGAGGAGATCGAGACGATCGGCGAGTCGAGGCGCGAGTTCCACGTGGCCGGCCGCGTGTTCCACGAGCCGCACTTCGCCACCCCGTCGGGGAAGGCGCGCGCGACGGTCCCTCCCCTTCCGTCCTTCCGGCCGTCGGAGGGCGAGTTCCGGCTCATGACGCTTCGCTCCGAAGGACAGTTCAACACGGTCGTCTACGAGGACGAGGACCTCTACCGGGGCACCACGCGGCGCGACGTCGTGATGATGAGCGAGGCCGACGCGCGCCGGCTCGGCCTGAGCGAGGACGAACCCGTCGACGTCGTGACCGTGCTCGGCCGGATGCGCGTCGTCGCCGCCTTCATCGACATACCGCCGGGGAATCTCGCCATGTACTACCCCGAGGCGAACGCCATCGTTCCCCGACGGATCGACCGGGATTCCGGGACCCCCGCGTTCAAGTCGGTGCTCGCCCGGCTCGAGCGGGCCGGAGCGTGAGCCGCCGGTACGACCTCGTCGCGTTCGATGTCGACGGCACCCTCGTCCGGCACCCTGAGGAAAAGACGGTCTGGGAGGTGCTGAACCTCCGCTTCACCGGCAGCGACGACCAGAACGCGCTGCGCTGGCGGGACTACCGGGAGGGGCGCCTCTCCTACGCCGAGTGGGTCGCCCTCGACATCGAGGGGTGGCGGAGCGCCGGGGCCACGCGCGCGTCGATGGTCGAGGGGATGGCCGGGCTTTCGCTTGTCGACGGCGCGCGGGAGACGCTCGGCGCCCTGAAGGCGGCCGGGATGCGCCTGGCGGTGATCTCCGGCACGCTCGACCTGCTCCTCGACGTGCTCTTCCCCGACCACCCGTTCGACGAGGTCTACACGAACCGGGTCGCGTTCGACGCCGGCGGAGCGATCACGTCCTGGCAGGCGACGCCGTTCGACATGGACGGCAAGGGCGTGGCGCTCCGCGCCATCGCGCTACGCGAGGAGATCCCGCTCCCGCGGTGCGCCTTCGTCGGCGACCACGCCAACGACCTCGCCGCGGCGCGATTGGCGGGGCTCGCGGTGGCGTTCAACCCGAAGAGCGCGGAGCTCGAAGCCGTGGCCCACGCGATCGTCCGCTCGACCGATCTTCGCGACATTCTCCGGTTCCTACTCCCGTAATCGAGCGACACGCGGCGTCCGCGGCCACGGCCGCGCGGCACACATTCGTCGGTCGGCGTTTCCGGCGCTGACGGGACTCGCGGCGGACATCGTGCCGGCCGTGTGACAGCGACGAATCCGTAGGCGCGTCCGCGGCGCCATCTCGCGTGACTGCTCGACTTACACCCGCATGCGGAAACTCAACAAAGCTTGAAGCAGCGCTCCAAAATACGCATATGCAATTACTTGTTATGGCATATGCGTTGCTCCGCTCTCGAGCGCCGCCTGGAACTCCGCCGGCGATCGCCGTCGGGAGCGGCGCGGAGAACGCGATGAAGAACAAGGGGTCGTGGGTGGGGCTGAAGATGGGCGCGGCTGCGGTCGCCGTGCTGGCGGCTTACGGTTCTGCCGCCGCGGTGCAGGTTCGATTCGAAGTTCCTGAGCCGTTCCGTGTCGTCGGTCGCGCGTTCGACGCGGGTGTCGTGTCGGTGCACAGCGTGGGCGCCTATACGCCCGGGACCGCGCTCCTCGAGGTGTGGGTCGGCGGGACCTGCATCGGTATGGTCACCGCCCGGACGGTCGACGCCGAGGTTCCCTCCGGCCATGACGAGGCGGTGTTCCATCGCGGCAGCGACGGCCGCCTCGAGATGCTGGGCTTCCGTGAATCGGGTCACCCCTCGGGCCGGACATTCCGCTTCGTGACCCCCGCGGCCGCATCACCGGCCGGAGGCGGGTCCTCTCTCACCGCCAGCCTGGGCACCGACTAATCGCCGGGGCGAAGGCGGTCGGCCGCTCGCAGGAGCGCGCAGACCGACTTCGCATCGCACACCTCGCCCGAGGCGGCCCGACGGGCCGCCTCGGCGAGCGGGAGGCGGACGACGGTGAGCACCTCGTCGTCCTCCGGAGCCGCGGTGGCCGCCGTCAGGTCGATCGCGGCAAAGAGCCAGATCTTTTCGTTCGTGAACCCCGGCGTCGTCCAGATCCAGCCCAGCGAGATCAGCCGCCCCGCGCGAAGCCCGGTCTCCTCCTCGACCTCGCGACGCGCGCACGCCTCCGGAGCCTCCCCGGGGTGGTCGAAGGTGCCGGCCGGGACCTCGAGGAGCCAGTCCCCCGTCGCGTGGCGGTACTGGCGGATGAGGACCGCGTTCCCGTCGGCGTCGACGGGAACGACCGCGGCGGCGCCCGGGTGACGGATGATCTCGAGGCGCGTGGTCTTCCCGTTGGGCAGACGCACCTCTTCGATGTCGACGCTCAGGATGCGTCCGGTGTGCGCGCGCTGGACAGACAGGGTGACGACGGGCTCCATGGCTCCTCTCCCTTCCTGAGGGATAATGCCCTCTCATGGCACATCCGATCTACCTCGACTACAACGCCTCGACGCCGGTGGCCCCGGAGGTTCTCGAGGTTCTCACGCGCGTCCTCCGCGACGTCCACGGGAACGCGCTCTCGACGCACGCCTACGGCGCGGCCGGGCGCGCGGTCCTCGAGACCGCCCGGGCACAGGTCGCCGCCTTGATCGGGGCGGAGCCCGACGAGATCGTCTTCACGAGCGGCGGGACCGAATCGAACAACGCGGCGGTCCACGGGGTCGCGGAGGCGCTCGCCGACCGCGGCCGCCACCTCGTCCTCACCGCGATCGAGCACTCCTCGGTCGATCAGCCGGCCCGCGCCCTCGAGGCGCGCGGCTGGGGGGCGGCGCGGGTGCCGGTCGACACCAACGGCGCCGTCGATCCGCGCGCGGTCGAGCACGCGATCCGGCCCGACACGGTCCTCGTCGCGGTGATGCACGCCAACAACGAGACCGGCGTCATCCAGCCGGTCCCCGCGGCCGCACGCGCGGCGAAGGCCCGCGGCGCGTTCGTTCTCACCGACGCCGCGCAGACGCTCGGGAAGATCCCGGTGGACGTCGACGCGCTCGGCGTCGATCTCCTGTCGATCGCGGGACACAAGCTGTATGCGCCCCAGGGGATCGGCGCGCTCTACATCCGGCGGGGGACGCCGTATGCCCCGCTCCATCGCGGCGCGGGGCACCAGGAAAACCGGCGCTCCGGAACGGAGACGGTCGCGCTCTCCGCCGCGCTCGGCGAGGCCTGCCGTCTCGCGACGGCCGAGCTCGAAACGCGTCGCGCCCACCTGGCGGCGATGCGGGATCGTCTCGAGCAGGCGCTGCGCGCCGCGTTTCCGGGACTCGTCGTCCACGGAGCCGCCGCGAAGCGCCTCCCGAACACGCTGTCGGCCGCCTTCCCGGGCGCCGATGCGATCGACCTGCTCGCGAGTGCCACCGGTGTGGCCGCGGGATCCGGGGCGGCGTGCCACTCCGGAAAGACTGAGCCCTCGAAGGTGCTCGTCGCCATGGGCGTATCCCCCGAGCTGGCGAGGCAGACGCTGCGCCTGACGACGGGGCGCGGAACGACCGCGGCGGAGATCGACGCCGCCGCGGCCGCGATCGCCGGCGCGGCCCGCGCGCTTGCCGGGGGCGCCCGCGCGTGAGCCGAGAGGTCGTTCACGACGGCGGTGCCTTGCGGGTGCGCTTCCCCTTCGACCGGCGCCTGGTCGACCTCGTGAAAACCCTCCCGAGGCGCCGGTGGCAAGCCGTCGATTCGGCGTGGTGGGTGCCCGAGGAGGACGTCGTCGCCCTGGTGGATCTTCTCCAGCCCGAAGGGTTCGCCTTCGACGAGACCGTGCGCACGCTGTACGCGGACCGCGGCGGCACGCGCGCCGTGCGCACCGCGGCGGCCGTTGCGGCCCCGCCGCGCCGCGGATTGTTCGACGCCGCACCGTCTCCCGCGGCCGAGGCGGCACCCCCCGATTCCTACACCGTGGGCCGCTTGAACCGGGAGGTCGCCGCCCTGCTCGCGTCGGCCTTCCCCGCCCCGATCTGGCTCACCGGGGAGATCAGCGGATTCAACCGCAGCTCTCACAAGCGGCACGTCGGCTTCACGCTCGTGGAGCGGAGCGCCGCGGGGGAGCCGGCGTACCAGGTCGCGGCGATCCTGTTCGAGGACGCCCGCCGCGAGATCGCGCGGAAGCTCGAGGCCGCGGGCTCGCCGTTCAGGCTCGAGGACGAGATCGAGATCCGCGTGCGCGCGCGGGTCGATCTCTACGACGCGTGGGGCGCCTACCGCGTCGTCGTCGAGGACCTCGACGTGGCGTTCACCCTCGGCGAGGCGGCACGGCGCCGCGAAGAGATCGTGCGCAAGCTGACGGCCGAGGGGCTCCTGGAGCGGAACGGAACACTCCCGATGCCCGACCTCCCCCTGCGCGTCGGGTTGGTCACGAGCCTCGCCTCCGATGCGTACCACGACGTGGTGCGCACGCTCGACGAGTCGGGGTTCGCCTTCCGCCTCACCGCTCACGGGGCCCGCGTCCAGGGGCGCTCGACCGAGCCGACCGTGCTCAACGCGCTCGACTGGTTCCGCGCGCGGGCCAGCGCCTTCGACGTGATCCTGATCTGCCGCGGCGGCGGGTCGCGCACCGATCTCGCCTGGTTCGACTCCGAGGCGCTCGGGAGGGCCGTCGCGCTCTTCCCGGTCCCGATCGTCGTCGGGATCGGCCACGAGCAGGACGTCTCGGTGCTCGATCACGTGGCGCGGCGCGCCAAGACGCCGACCGCCGCGGCGGCGCTGCTCGTCGCGCGCGTCCGGGAGGCGCTCGACCGGGTCGATGAGCTCGGCGGCGCGATCCTCCGGTCCGCCGGCTCGATCCTGGACGTCGAGCAGCGCCACCGGCGCGACGCCGCCCGGCGTCTCGTGCTGGCGGTACGCGCCTTCCTCGACGTCGAGAGCGTCGAGATCCGCCAGCATCGCGCGCGGCTTGCGCGCGCAGCCGAGCGCCGGATCTCCGTCGCGCGCGTCGCGCTCCTCGCGGGCGCCCGGCAAGTCGGCCTCGCCGCGCGCCGCGACCTCGCCTCCGAAAGGCGGCGCACGGGGGACATCTCACGCGCGCTCGGCCCGAGGGCGCTGCGCGGAACCGCCCTCGAGACCGAGCGTACGCAGGGGCGCGAGCGCCGGCTCTATCTGGTCGATCCGCGACGGGTCGTCGAACGCGGGTATGCGATCCTGCGCAAGGGCGAAGGGCCGGTCGTCTCGGATGCGGCCGCCGCCCCCGCCGGGACGCGCCTGACGGCGGAGCTTCGATCGGGGCGTTTGGCGCTCGTATCGGAAGGCCCGGAGCCGAGCACCCGGAAGGGACGAGGATGACCAAGAAGACCGAGAAGGAGCCGACCTACGGTCAGGCCGCCGCGCGGCTCGAGGAGATCCTCCGCAAGATCGAGGAGGGACAGGTCGACATCGACGAGCTGTCGGGGCTCGTCGGCGAAGCCGCCGCCCTCGTGACGCTCTGCCGGGACAAGATCCACGCGGCGGAGCTCCAGGTGAAGACGATCACCGAGCAGCTCGAGCGAGACGCCGCGGAGGAGGACTCCGAGGCGCCGGACGACGCCGAGCGCGGCGCAGACGGCGAGGACATCCGGTACTGACCGGCCGCCCATGACCGCCGACGAGATCTTCCGCGGGCGCCTCGTGATGGCGCCGATGACCCGGGGCACCGACCTGCCCTTTCGCCGGCTCGCCGGCGAGTGGGGCGCAGCCGTCTGCGTCGGCGAGATGGCATACGCCCACAAGACCGGCGGCCGAGAGCGCGGCGACCTCCCGCTCCTGCGGCGCCACCCGGCCGAATCGGTCTTCGGAGTCCAGCTCGCGGGGAAGATCCCCGAGGTGATGGCCGAGGCGGCGAGGGTCGCGCAGGACCAGGGGGCCGACTTCGTCGACGTCAACTGCGGCTGCCCGATCGACGAGGTCACGCGCCGCGGTTTCGGCGCCTCGCTGCTCCAGCGCCCCGGCAAGATCGCGAAGGTCGTGACCGCGATGAAGGCCGCGGTGACGATCCCCGTGACGATCAAGCTCAGGCTCGGCTGGACCGACGACGAGCCGACCTACCTCAAGGTCGCGCGCGCCGCCGTCGACGCCGGGGTCGATGCGATCGCGCTCCACGCGCGCAGCCGCGCGCAGCGCTACCGCCGGGCCGCCGACTGGGAGGCCGTGAAGACGCTTGCCGCCGAGGTCAAGGTGCCGGTCATCGGCAACGGGGACGTCTTCACCTGGCAGGACGCCCGCTCCCGCATGAGCGAGACCCGATGCGCCGCGGTCATGGTCGGCCGCTGGGCGCTCGCGAAGCCCTGGCTCTTCCGCGAGTTCACCGAGTCGCGGGAGATCGAGCCGACGGCCGCCGGACGCCTGGAGGTCGTGAGGCGGTACGTCGACCTGTGCCGCGAGCATTTCGGCGACGACGAGAAGGGGCGGACCCGCACGCGTCGCTTCCTGACGTTCCACCAGGATTTCTTCCGGCGCTTCCGGCGTGGGGCCGCGGCCTCGGCGGTCAACTCCGAGGATCCTCGCTCCTGGGGGGAGGAGCCTCAGGACGACCTCGAGGCCTGGCTCTGTCGCGCCGACGGACCGGGGGTCGCGGCTCTGGTCCGCTGGCTCGTGGACGGCGAGGAGACCGTCCCGCCGCCGCTCGAGCCCGACGCGCCCCGCGCGGTGACGATCGCCGCGCTCGGCTAACCTGCTAATCTTGGGCCCCGATTACCGGGGGAGCCGTCTCATGCGTCGAATCTCTGTGTCCATCGCCGGTTTCGTCCTGCTCTCGCTCGCCGCCTGCGACAAGGGCGCGGTCGGCAGCCACCAGCCAGCGGCGCAGTCGCAGGCCGCGGCCCCGGCGCAAGCCGCGGCCCCGGCGCAAGCCGCGGAGCCCGCCCCGCTCTCGCCGCGCGCCGAGGGTTCCGGAGGAGGCGATCTGCCGCCCGGTCATCCGCCGATCGGCGCCGCCCAAGGGGGTGCGCAAGGGATCGCGCCGCCTCCCGCGGGGAGCGGGACGGGAGCCTCCGGGCTGACGTGGAGCCTTCCCGCGGGGTGGGTGGAGGAGAAACCCGACTCTGCGATGCGCCGCGCGCAGTACCGCGTGCCCGGACCCGGAGGCGACGGCCAGTGCGTCGTCTTCTACTTCGGGCCCGGACAGGGGGGCGATCCGATGTCGAACGCCCAGCGCTGGGCGGGTCAATTCAAGCTGGCCGACGGGAAGCCCGCGGAGAGCGCGATGAAGACCTCGACGACCAGCGCCGGGGGGCTGACGATCCTCCACGTCGAGGTGAAGGGAACGTACAACGGCGGCATGACGATGACCGCGGAGCCCGCGACGCCGAAGCCCGGTTACATGCTCCTCGGCGCGGTCGCGGAAGGCCCGGACGCGAACTGGTTCTTCAAGTTCACGGGACCGGAGTCGACCGTGATGGCCCAGCGCGCGGCGTTCGACTCCCTGCTGGCCTCGCTCAAGCCCGGCGCGTGAGCGTCTTCTCGTCGGTCTCGCGGCTCATCAAGAAGTTCCTCTCCTCACTCTCGCGCTTCACCAGCCCGTTCTGGGCCGCGAACGGATCGGAGCTGTTCGAGCGGATCGCGTACTACGGGATGGCCCCCGTCCTCGTGCCGTACCTCGTCCAGGTCCGGCATTTCGACGAGTCATCCGCGATCCGGATCGGCGGCAATCTCGGTTTCACCGTCTATGGCCTGACGATCTTCTCGGGAATGTTCGCCGACTGGCTCGGTTACCGGCGTGCGATGCTCTTCGCGTACCTCCTGCTCGGCGCCGGCTACCTCGGAGTCCGCGCCGCGCCGAGCTTCCCGCTCGTGGTGCTCTCCCTGGCGCTGATCGCCCTTGGGGCGTCCATCATCAAGCCGGCCATCACGGGCACGGTCCAGAGAACCTGCGATGACGTCACGCGGCCGATCGGCTTCTCGATCTACTACACGCTCGTCAACTTCGGGGGATGGGCCGGACCCAATATCTCGGGAGTGGTCGCCGCGACGGCGGGGCTCGCGGCGGTCTTTCCGACCTCGGCCGTGGCGATCGGGGTCGCGCTCGCGGTCGTTCTCGTTCTGTACCGGAACGTCGAGAGCGCGGGCGCGCCGCCTCCGGGCCGCCTCGGGCATCTCGCGGCGGAGTTCCTGAAGATCCTCGCGACGCCGCGGTTGATGACGCTGTTCCTTCTCGTCGCGGGGTTCTGGAGCCTGTTCTTCCAGTTCTTCGGGGCGTTCACGACGTACCTGACGCAGGACCTCGGGCTATCGCAGCGGATGACCAATTTCCTCATCTCGCTCGACGCGCTGCTCATCATCGTCTGCCAGGTGCTCGTCGGGATTCTCACGCGCCACTGGACCACCGCCCGCGCGGTCTGGATCGGGGCCGCGATCGGCAGCTTCGCGTTCGGGATCATCGGGCTCGGCATGTCGCCCTGGCTCGCGGGCGCGGGCGTCGTCGTCTTCTCGATCGGCGAGATGATTTACTCGGCCCACTTCTACAAGTACCTCGGCAGCCTGGCCCCCGCGGGGCAGGAAGGGATGTATCTCGGCTTCGCCTTCCTGCCGATCGCGCTCGGCTCGCTTCTGTCCGGCTGGCTCGGCGGTCCGATCGCCTCCTGGGCGCGGAACGATCTCCACCATCCCGAGAAGATGTTCTGGGCGTTCGGGGCGGTCGGGCTCGCGGCGGCCGTGGGGCTGTGGATCCACGCCGCGGTCACGCTACATCGCGATCGCGGGCCCCGCCCCCTCCTCGGGTGACGCGCGGCGCGCGTCCCAGTAGAGGAACGCCCCCAGCCCGACGAAGACCGCGAGCCCCGCCCAGTTGAGGATCCGGTCGTTGAAGCCGAGCCAGTGGGAGAGGTCGGCCCCGAAGAACTTCACGACGGCGTCGAGCACACCGGCGATGGCGCCACCGGCGATCAGCCCGGAGGCGATGAGCGTACCGCGATTGCCGCGCGCGCGGTCGAGAGCGTCGTTCCCCGAGGGGCGCTTGATCATCCACCCGACGATCGCGCCGGCCAGGATCGGCGTGTTGAGCTCGATGGGCAGATACATCCCGAGGCCGAACGCGAGGGGCGAGATGCCGAGCATCTGCACCACGACCGCGATGACGGCGCCGACCCCGTAGAGGAACCACGGGACCTCGCCCTGCCCCATCACGGAGCCGAGCACGGCAGCCATCGCGTTCGCCTGCGGGGCGCCGACGGGAGTCGGGTGCCCGGCATCGGCGACGTAGCCGTACGCCGAGGCGAACAGGAGGATCACCGCGGTCACGGTCACCGACGCGAGCACCGACCCCCCCACGAGCGACCATTGGATGCGCTTCGGGGTCCCGCCGAGCCAGTAGCCGATCTTCATCATCGTGACCATCGACCCGGTCATCGACAGCGACGTGCAGACCACGCCCCCGATGAGGAGGACCGCGAGCTGCCCGCGGTCGCCCTTGAGCCCGAGCTGCGAGAGGACCACCGCCGAGATGATGAGCGTCGTGAGCGTCATCCCCGACACCGGCGTGACGCTGATGAGCGCCACCGCCCAGGCCGAGACGGCGGCGAACAGGAACGAGATGACCAGCGTGAGCAGCAGGGCGAGAACCGAGATCCCCGTCGCCCCCTCCATCCCGGAGAGAACCACGAACCGGAAGTAGCCCCAGAGCACCGCGGCGAGAGCGAGGCCGAGCAGCACGACGTTGCGCATCGGGATGTCCCGGTCGGTCCTGACGGCCCCCGCCCCGGTCCCCGGCTGGCGCATCCGCGCGATCTCCGAGAAGACCTTCTGGATCGCCTGTCCGATGATCGGGGACATCTTGATGATCGACAGGAACCCCGCGGAGAAGATCGTCCCGATGCCGATCAGGCGGACGTACTTCGTGAAGATCAAGGCGTAGTCCGCCCCGCGCAGCGCGGGTGCGCCCGCGTAAAGCGCCGTCCCCTCGGGGAGGACGGAGCCGAGCTTGGCGAAGAGCGGGATGAACGCGAAGTACGAGAGGAACGAGCCGGCGCAGATGATCGACGCGTAGCGTAGCCCGATGATGTAGCCGAGCCCCAGAACCGCAGCCGAGGTGTTCAGGTTGAACACCGCCCTGAACTTCTCGTTGAGCTTGTCGAGGCCGGGGACGAGCGCGGTCGTGAACGTGTCGCTCCACGTCTTGAGGGCGAGAGCGAGGAAGTCGACGACGACGGCGAGGCCCATCGAATAGAGAAGGATGCCGGCCTGCTTGCCGCCCCGCGCGCCGGTCACGAGGATCTCGGTCGTGGCCGTCGCCTCGGGGAACGGGAGCTTGCCGTGCATCTCCGCGACGAAGTACCTGCGGAATGGAATGAGGAACACGACGCCGAGGATCGCCCCCAGGAGCGGCACGACGAAGATCTGGAAGAAGCTCGAGTACCCCTCGAGCTTGAGGATGTAGATCGCCGGCATCGTGAAGACGGATCCGCCCACGACGATACCGGCCGTCGCTCCCAGCACGACGGTCATCGTGTTCTCGAGGAGCGTGGATTTCCGCGGGACGATCGCCGAGAACCCGATCGTCAGGATCGCGATGGGAATCGCGGTCTCGATTCCCTGGCCGAGCTTCAACGCGACGTACGCGGCGGCCGCGGAGAAGATGACGGTCATCACGATCCCGAGAGCGATCGCTCGGGGGGTGACCTCGGCGATCGGGGATTCGGGAGAGACGACGGGATTGTAGCTCTCGCCCGGGGCGAGCTCTCGATACGCATTGTCGGGGAGGCGGGTGTCCGCTTCGGGACCGGTCGTCATCGCGCACCTCGTCCACGCACGGGTTTCGGAACCGGTCGCGGATTGTAACGTCGATCCGGGCGCCGCCCGGCCGAAATCGACGGCACCCGCCGTCAACGCCCTCGCGGTGAGGCGTACAGCCGGATCGCCCCCTTCTCGTCCTTCTTGATCCCGACGACGACCGGCAGGTCGCCGAGCGGGGCCTCCGCGACGTGTCCGGTGAAGTCGAGGAGGCGCACAGGAGTCCGCCCCTCGAACCGGGCCTCCACGAGACGGTCGATCGCGCCGGGCTCGGTGTCCCCGGGCTCGCAGGTGAATCGGGGCAGAGACGCGGCGCCGGAGGCACTCTTGACGACGTCGGTGACGTCGAGCTTGTCCTCGAGGCTCTTCTCGCCCGCGAGGACGAGAACGATCCCACCGTCGTCGCGATGGCCGGACTTGCGCCCCGCTTCGGTCGCGCAGTCGGCGGGGACGAACGACGGGTGGTCGAGCACGACCGAGATCGTGTGCCGCGCTCCGTCGCGAAGGTCGATCGACTCGGCCTCGCGGATGAGCGAGCCGGCGGGGAGCATGGCGAGCAGCCCCTTCGCCCCGGGCCCCGTGGGCGGGAGGTCGTAGACGTAGGAGGTCTTCAGCTTCGTCGTGAACGACTGAAAGACCAGGCTGCGTTTGCGCGGCGGCTTCGAGCCCGTCGCCTGCTTGAATGCGGCGTCGAACGCCGCGTCGTCCCAGTCGCGCCGGGCCGTCAGGAACGCCGTCGACGGATCGGCGATCGTCCCGTCCGCCGCCAGCTCGATGCGCAGCACCAGGTCGTAGGGCTTCGACCGATCGGAGATCAGGAGCCACGAGGCCGGCCATCCCGAGGCCCGGCCGATCGTGCGGAAGCACGCCTCCAGGCGCGCCGCGTCCGCGAGGGATCCGATCGCGACCTTCGACCCGTCCGGGGCGTCGAGGGTCTTGCCGGCGAGCCGGCCCGCGAGCGAGGCCGCCAGCGAGGGTATCGCCGAGGGATCGGGCGCCCGCACGTCCGTCTTCGCGTTCGCCAGCGTGACCGCCGCCGCCGCAACCGCCGCCAGGAGCCTCGTTCGCATCGCGGGGAGGCTAGCGCCTCTCTTCCGCCGAGACAACCGGTCCGTTCCGGCGCGGGAACCGGACCGGGGCCCTCCGTCTTGATCGCGGGGCCGCACACGCTCTAACGTCGCACCCGCCTCCTCGCACGGGTGGAACACGATGACGCAGCTCGCATCGAGGACCTCGTCTCCCACGCTCGACGATCGCTTCCTCCTCGTGGAGGCGATCGGGCGCGGAGGCCACGGGCGCGTCTATCGCGCCTACGACCGGGTCGAGCGGCGCGAGGTCGCGATCAAGGTCGTCCCGCGCGACCCGGACGATCCCACCCGGCCGCCGAGCGAGGGGGAGTTCGCCGCGTGGATCCGGCTGCGCCACCCGAACGTCGTCCGGGCCTACGAGCTGGGGTATGCGCGCACCGGCCCGCTGCCGCGGGGGAGCGCCTACCTGGTGCTGGAGCTCGTTCGCGGCGTCCCGGTGCACCGCGCGCTCGCGCCGGGACGCATTCCCGGCGCCGTGCTCGAGGAGGTCGCGCGCCGGGCGCTCCGGGCGCTCGACCACGTCCACCGCGCGAGCCTCGTCCACCGCGACCTCAAGCCCGGAAACGTGCTCGTGACGCCGTCGCGTCGCGGCTGCGGACGCTTGAAGCTGACCGACTTCGGCCTGGCTTCGCAGACCGGGCAAGCGAGCGAGCCCGGACGCGTGAGCGGATCGCTTCCGTACCTCTCCCCCGAGTCGATCCTAGGCGAGGCGCTCGACGGCCGTGCGGATCTCTACGGGCTCGGCATCCTCCTCTACTTCCTCGCCTCCGGGCGCCTGCCGCTCTCGGCGCGCGCGCCCGAGCACTGGCTGCGCTGGCACCTCGATGGTCCTCCCGTCGATCTGGCGCGCGCGGGCACGCCGGCGAGCCCGCGGCTGTCCGCCGTCGTTTCCCGTCTCACCTCGCGCGATCGCGACGCGCGCTATCCCACCGCGGCCGAGGCGCTCTCCGCCCTGGGGCCGGCCGGACCACCGGGACCGGCGAGCGCCTCGGCCTCCCTCCCCGCGGGCGAGCGCGCGGCGTTGCGCTTCGCGATCGATGCCGCCCGGCGAGGCGAGCGGCGCGCGCTGCGGTGCCCGGCCCGGCCGGGGGCGGAGCGGGCCGTCCGTCACGAGCTCCAGGCGGCGACGGCGGCGCTCGACGTCTCTCTCGCGC
>DATKHQ010000327.1:0-2440 GCA_035510175.1 Candidatus Sulfotelmatobacter sp.
CGACCCATGTCGACTTGATCCTGAGCTCGTCCTTCTGGATGGCGAGCGCCTCGTCGAGAAGCGCGGTCGCCTGCTCGTCGGTCATCGTGTCGTAGCTCGCGGCGTAGTCGTGGATGAGCTTGACGGTCCGGTCGCCGTTCCTCGCCATCTCGTTCCGGTAGTCGCGGTACATCGGCCAGAACGTCTTCCCCTCCGCGTCGCTGAGCTGGAGGTTCTCGGCGACGATCGCCTGGCGTTCGGTCTGGATCTCCTGCCTCGTCAGCGCGACCTCGTCGTGAACCTGGGCGAGTGACGGCGTGACCGCGACCAGCAGGGCGAGTAGAGACTTTCTCATCGGTGGCGCTCCTTCCGAAAGGGAACACGGCTCCCACAACCGGTCCCGACGCGGGGACATCGTAGCGGATCGCGGAGGCGGTATCCGGGGAGCCTCGCAAGAAGCAGGGCACTGAATCAGAATGTCCCCCGGATGCGGAACACCTGGCTAGCGGCGGCCGTCCTCGTGGTCCTGACCGTCGCCGCGTTCGCGGGGGTTCGCCGCAACGGCTTCGTCCTCTACGACGACCGGAAGTACGTCACGAACAACCCGCACGTGCGAGCGGGGCTGACCGCCGGTGGTGTCGTCTGGGCGTTCACGACGGGCCGCGCCTCCAACTGGCACCCCTTGACCTGGATCTCCCACATGACGGACGAGACGGTGTTCGACGGGCATCCCGCCGGGCATCATCTCGTCAGCCTCCTCCTGCACGCGGCCAGCGTGGTCGTGCTCTTCCTGTGGCTGCAGCGGGCGACGGGAGCCCTCGGCCGGAGCGCGTTCGTGGCCGCGCTGTTCGGGGTGCACCCGCTCCACGTCGAGTCCGTGGCCTGGGTGGCCGAGCGGAAGGACGCGCTCAGCACGCTCTTCTGGTTCCTCGCGATCCTCTCCTACGTCCGCTGGATCGAAACCCGCGAGCCCGGACGGCGCGCCGCGGTCGTGGTCCTCGCCGCGGCCGGGCTCCTCGCGAAGCCCATGCTGGTCACCTTGCCGCTCACGCTGCTGCTCCTCGACGTCTGGCCCCTCGGGCGGCTTCCCTTGGGCTCGCCGCGCGCGACGGTGCTTCGGGCGTGGCCGCTAATCGTCGAGAAATGGCCCTTGATCGCGCTGTCGCTGGCATCGACGGTCGTGACGTTCCTGGTGCAACGCGCAGGCGGAGCGGTCGGCTCGCTCGAGCGGTATCCGCCGGGGCTCCGGGCAGCCAACGCCGTCGTGGCGTACGTGGCGTATCTGAGGAAGATGCTCTGGCCGAGCGACCTCGCGGTCTTCTATCCGTACCCCGCGGGCGGCGTTCCCGCCGCGCGCGTTCTGGGCGGTCTCGCCGTGCTCGTCGCCGTCACCGCGATCGCCTTCGGAGCGCGGTATCGCCGGCCGTACCTCCTGGTCGGGTGGCTGTGGTTCCTCGGCACGCTCGTCCCGGTGATCGGCCTCGTGCAGGTCGGCATCCAGTCCATGGCCGACCGGTACACCTACGTGCCGCTGGTCGGGATCTTCATCGCCGCCGCCTGGGGGCTGACGGAGATCGCGGAGCGCGCCGGCGCGCCCGCCGGGGGTCGTTCCACGCGCTGGCTGTACGTTCCGGCGTTGGTCCTCGTCCTGCTCCTGGACACGCGCACGCGCGCGCAGGTGCGCACCTGGCGCGACTCGGAGAGCCTGTTTCGCAATGCCGTCGCGGTCACCGAGAGCAACGGAGAGTCTCACCTCGATCTGGGGATCGCGCTCGTGGAGTCCGGCCGCGTCGAGGAGGCGATCGCCGAGTATCGCGAGGCGATCCGCTTGCAACCGGCCTCCGCGAGAGCGCTCGGCCGGCTCGGCGTGGCGCTCGGCCGGCTCGGACAGAACGACGAAGCGCGCGCGCGGTTCGAGGACGCGCTGCGCGCCGACCCGCGGCTCGGCGAGGTGCGCACCCAGTTCGCGCAGTTCCTGCTCGTCGTGGGAGCCCTCGACGAGGCGGCCGAGCAGCTCGAGGCGGCGATCCGGCTGCAACCGGGCGAGCCCGCCCCTCAAGCCGGGCTCGGGACGGTCCGGCTGCGTCAGGGGCGCACCGAGGATGCGCGGGCGTCGTTCGAGCGGGCGCTCGCCCTCGATCCTTACTCGGCGGAGGCGCACCTCGGGCTCGGACGGCTCGCGGAGCGCCGGAACGACCTCCCCGAAGCGCTCGCGCAGTTCCGGGAGGCAACCCGGCTCGACCCCTCCGACACAAACGCGCGCGCGGCGCTCGAAGCCGCGCTGGCGAGACCCAGCCCGCCTGGACGTCTCGACCTGACGCCGCTCGAAACACAGGCGCACCCGGGGAGCGCCGAGGGCCTGAACGAGGCCGGGGTCGACCTCGCACGCAGCGGCCGGATCGATGACGCCATCGACGATTTCCACCGGGCCGTCGCGATGCGCCCCGACTTCCAGCGAGCG
>DATKHQ010000328.1:0-6906 GCA_035510175.1 Candidatus Sulfotelmatobacter sp.
TCGGCGACGAGGCGCGGATCGAGAACCTGATCGTCCACCACCGCCTGTGCCAGCGTCGTGTCGAGGACGATCCGGTCGAACTGGTAGCGCTCCATCAGGTCCTTGAGGCGGCGCAGGTAGGCGCCGCGCTCCTGTCCGGCCATCTGCCCGGTCACGGAGACCGGCACCGCGCCGAGCCAGATCAGCGCGAGGAACGAGCCGACGAGATCGAGGTCGGTCGTCAGCGGCACCACGACCTTCTGCCCCGCGCCGATGTCCTGCTCGCGGAGGTGCTCCGCGTGGAAGAGCACCCGGCGGTGCAGCTCGGCGTAGGAGCAGTACGACTCGCGGAACTGCGCCGATACGAGCCGGATCCCGCGCGACGGGTGAACGTCGCGCGCCCCGTCGAGAAGGTCGATCAGCGTGGAGAAGTCCCGGGTCGGCATCCGTGCTCGCTCAGACCATCGGGACCTGGCGCTCGAGGCGCCCGTCCAGCCGATCGAACAGCGTGGGGAGGTCCGGCCCGGTCGCCGTGATGCCGTGGTTCCTGAGGCCGACGACCGCGTTCTGCGGATCCGGCGCCCGGTGGACGAGTGCGAGCACCTCGTCGGCGAGCTCCACGCTCCCGCAGGGGTAGCTCTGCAGCGTCGAGGCGATCCCGGGAAGCCAGGCATGCACGTGGAGGATCGCCCCGATGCCGGGGAACGCGCGGTAGATCTTGAAGTGCTCGATCGCGTCCACGGAGACCCGTGCGGTCGGGTCGTTGCCCGGCGGGACCGAGACGCGCATGGCCCGCCGCTCCTCGTCGAACCCGGTCACGAGCAGGATGTCCGACCCGATCCGTCGCAGATTCCCCTTGTCGACCCCCCGGCCAGTCATCCAGAACGTGCTGGCGTCCCGTCGCGCGGAGAGATTCCCGTACGACAGCTGCTTGATGCCGAAGATCTTCTGGAGGAGGCGCAGGTCGCGCGGGGAGAGGATCTCGTCGAGCGGCAGCACCGACGGGAGCAGGCCGAGGGCGTCGAGCTTGCGGCCGACCTCGGCGAGGCTCGCGGTGATCGCGTCACCGTCCCGGAGCGCTTCGGGAAGGTCGTGGGAGAACTCGTTCTCGATCGCGAACCGCACGTCCGAGATCGCGAGGACCTGCTCCGCGATCCGGCGGACGTGGTCGCCGCCGTGCCGCACCTCGCGGAAGCCGAGCTCGGGCGTCACCAGGTAGCTCGAAGACTCGCCGGACCGATGGACCGTGTAGGCGGTGAGGTTCGACATCGTCTTGACGAGGACGCCGTAGGCATCGCGCTGCAGCGTGCCCGGGGCGTCCCACGTCTCGGTGAGCGTGCAGATGAAGTGCGACGGCTTCGCGCGGAGGTAGTTCGCGCGAGGGGCGGCCGCGGAGGTGACGTTGAGCACGACGTCGACGTCCGTGGGAATCGCCTCGTTGCGGCCCGCGGCGACGAGCCGGTGGCCCCGCGATTCCATCTCGCCGGCAAGTCCTGCGACGAGGCCGTCGATCGTCGGGCTGGCGTAATCGGCTGCGACCGCGAATCTCAAGGAGCCGCTCCCCGCGCGGCCGGGATCCGGGACGCGTCGACATGGCTCCGCACGAGATCGGCGAACCGGCGGAACGTCATGTCCCGCAGCCCCGCGAGCTTGTCCGCCTCGACCTCGATTCCCAGCAGGTCCTCGAGCTCGAGCACGACCTGGAGCAGCGCGAACGAATCGAATCCGAGGTCGTTCGCGAGGTACTGGTCGTCTTCGATCGTAAGGATCCGGAGGCGCGAATGCTTGCGAAGCGCCTCGCGCACCACTCCGTCGAGGTCGTCGGCGCTCATCGGCCCCCCCTCCCCACCGTTCGTTACATTTACGCCCGGCATCCGGGGCTGTCAACTTGACGCGGTGCGGATCTACGGGGGGGCGGGGGAAAGAAGCCGGGGGCATCCCACGCGTGAGTTCGGGAGGGAGGGTGCGCGCGGGATGCCCCCGGGAGAGAGGGACGGCGTCGCGATCGCCCGGTCGATCGACTTCGCGACGCCTTACGGAGCGGACCGCGAGTCGCTCACGGAACACTCGCGGCCATTGCGGCGGCCAGGATCGGACCGGCATCCGAGACGCCGGGCCGGTTTGCCGCCAGACCTGAAGATCTGGCGGGATGGGGCTTGAGCTGGTAGGCGACGCTGCGTCCCGAACTCGGAAGGATGTAGCCGATCAGGTCGAGCGATCCGCCCGCGTCGCGATCGAACACCACCTCGGGCCGGACGTCCCCGGACACCTCGGTCGACCGCCGATGACTGAGAAAGATGCCCACGCGGCGCCCGTCGACGAGCACGACGTGAAGATCGGAGACGGGCGTGAACGCCTCCGTGTCGCACAGCGTGAGCATCCCGGCGGGATGGAGAACCCCGTCGGGCAGCCGGAACGGGGAAGTGACCTGCGTGGTGACGCAGACACCCGACGGCGCGGCGGCGACCGGGCTCGCGTACGGAGCCGCCAGGATCGCCAGCGCGGCCATGGCGACCGGGAGAACCGGGATCCGTTCTCCTGAGAAGAAGTTGCTGATCATCGGCTCGCCTCCTCTTCCGGCTTCGCCGTAACCCGTGCCCGGGAACCCCGGCGTGCCACCCGTCCCTACCGCAAGATCGGGACCGCGTTCGGGAAGCGCCGGAGGAACATCAGCTAATCGTCTGATGCAAAACGGTTTAGCGTGGGGCAGGCTACGAGCCACGCGGCGATCGACGTGTCTCGATAATGACACAGTTAGATTTCTATTACAGACATAAATCATTTATTTTCAAATAGATAATGTCATATCAATCCCCAGGATAACCATCGTCTCGTTTCCGAGACACGTCAAAGGAAAACACTTCCTTCCGAAGGGTTAGCGCGGGCAGAATGCCCCGATGCCTTCCGTAGGCGATGCCGGCGACGGCCGGTTCGTCCTGAAGAAGCTCCTCGGCGAAGGAGGCGCAGGACGGGTCTGGCTCGCCGAGGACCGGGAGCGGCCCGGACTCGATCTGGCGCTCAAGGAGCTCACCGGCCCCGAGACCACGCGGCATGAGGATGCCTTCCGCCGCGAGTTCGCGACGCTCGCCTGCCTCCGTCATCCGAGTCTGGTGGAGGTGGACGAGTTCGACATCTCGCCCGACACCGGCCGCACGCGATTCACCCTCGAGCTCGTCGAGGGGCGCGACCTGATCGGTGCGGTGCGCCGCGAAGGCACCGAGGTTCTCGGCGCGCTCGCGGTCGAGGCGCTGAGGGCGCTGTCCTTCCTCCACGACCTCGACCTCATCCACCGGGATCTCAAGCCGTCGAACCTGCTGGTCCGCGACCGTCCGAAGCTCGGGTGCCGCCTAGTCGTGGTGGACTTCGGCTTGGCACTACGCGTCTCGGATCAACCGAGCGAGGCCTTCCGGCCGGCGGGGACGATCGCCTATCTCGCTCCGGAGGTGCTCGCCAACCGGGCCGCGAGCAGGCGGTCCGATCTTTACGCGCTCGGCGCGGTGCTCCTCGAGGCGGTGACCGGGCGGCCCCCGGCACGCTGGGAGCCGGACGAGCGCGGGATCGGCGCGGCGCTCGCCCGGGAGCCGATTTCCGTTTCGACTCTTCCGGGAGGCGTTCCCTCCGGCTTCGACCGCTGGCTGAGGGATCTGCTCGCGGAGGATCCCGAGCGCCGCCCGGCCAGCGCTTCGGAAGCGCTGGCGCGCCTGAACGAGGCCTGCGGGACCGATCACCCGGCGGAGACGGAGGTCACGCGCCTGGCGCGCCTGCTCTCCGGTCCTCCGGCCGAGCGCGAGTCAAGTGTCCGGGCGATCTGGGAGGCGCTCGAGCCGGAAGGAGAGCCCCGTGTCGTGTTTCTGTGCGGCGGTCCCGGGAGCGGGAAATCGAGGATCCTTCGCTGGCTCGAGGCGGAGGCGATCCTGCGGGGCTGTACTGTCGCCAAGGGGATCGCGCACAGGCGCCTCTCGCTCGAGGCGCTGCGCGAAACGGCGGGCCGTGGGAAGACCGTCCTGCTCCTCGACGAGGTTCACGCGGCCGGCGCCGAGATCGTCGACGTCCTGACGCGCACGGTCCGGGAGCAGGCGGCGGCCCCGCTTCGAATCGTCGCGACGCTCAGGCCGGGTGCGATCGACCGCCCCGCGCTCCGCGCGTTGCTCGAGGCCGCCGGAACGACGCCGGCGCTGTCCCGGATCGATCTCTCCGATCTGGACAGCGGCGGGATCCGCGCGATGGCGGAGCGCGCGACGGGGGGCGCGGTCTCCGGTGAGCGTGTGGCCTGGCTGCTCGAGGCGAGCGGCGGATCGCCGCGGATCGCGGAGGGCCTCCTCGTCGAGGGGGCCTGGGAGCGCGGCGGCCGGAGCCGGTCGAGAGGGACCGCCGCCGGTCTTCCGCACGGACGGCTGCGGATGATCTCGCCGGAGGCGATGCGTTGGCTCGAGGGGGTTGCCGTGGTTCGCGTCGGCGCGCGCGAGGCCCACCTGGCTTCCCTGTCGGGTCTGGAGGCGCGCGCTGCGCGCGCCGTGTCCGAAGAGGCCTCCGCGGCGGGGCTCGCCTACCGGGCGTCGGGCCTGTGGCACCCCGAATCCAGCAGCCTCGCCGACCAGCTCGTATCGTCCTTGCCGGCCTCACGGCGCGTGGCGCTCCACCGCGCCGCCGCAGAGCTGCTCGAGAGCGATCCTCGGGCAGACGCCGAGCCTGCGCTCGTCGCCCGGCTCTGGTCGGGCGCCGCCGAGGGCGAGCGCGCCGTCGCCTGGTATCTCCGCGCGGCCGAGCGGAGCGAGCGCTTGGCGGATCCGGCGGGAGCCGCGAACGACTACGCCCGCGCGCTGGGAGCGCATCGCGGCCGCGGGCCGGAGCGACACGGACTGCGACGCCGGCAGGCCGAGGCGCTCGTCCGAGCCGGGATGTCGGCGGCCGCGGCACGCGCGTTCGGCGCGGCGGCGCGGGTCGCACCCGATGCGATCTCCCGGGTCGAGGCGAAGGTATCGCAAGCGATGGCCCTTGTGCAGGCCGGGAGGATTCGCCTTGCGCTGGCGATCGCGGAACGTGCGGCCGCGCACGCGGCCGCCTCCGGCAGCGACGCTCTCGCGGCCCGCGCGCGACAGGTCCTCGCGATCGGTCTCGGCCGGCTCGGCCGGGAGGGAGAGTCGCTGCCCGTGCTCGAGGAGGCGTGCCGCTTGATGCGCGGGGCGGGGGATCTCCGCGGCGAGGCGGAGGCGCTTCACCTGCTGGCGGTTTGCCGCGCGCGCCTCGGCGACGAGAGGGCGGAGGGCGAGTTCGTGGAGGCGATCGCGCTCTACGCCCGGGCGGCCTCCGCCGGGCTGCCGGCCGGGGACGGGCAGGACCTCAAGGCCCGCATCGGTCTCGCCGTCCTGCGCGCCACGGCGGGCCGCTACGCCGACGCGGAGGCGTCGCTCGCGGAGGTCCGGGCCGACGCTCTCGCGCGCGGGAACATCGGGCTCCAGCAGCTCGCGCTGTCGAAGCTCGCCATCGTCGCCATAGACCTCGGGAAGCTCGACCGCGCGATGACGCTCGCGGAGCAGGCGGTCGATCTCGCGCTGTATCTGGGGGACCAGAACCTCATCCTCGTCAGCCGCTGCGGCCTCGCCGACGCGCGCATCCGCTGCGGTCGTGCCGGAGAGGCGGTCGCGGCGTTGCGGCAAACGCTCCAGATGCCGCTCGACAACGTCGACCCCGAGAACGTGGACTACGCGCGGATGCTGCTGGCCGACGCCTGGATGGAGTCGGGCGGCGGGGAAGAGGCGAGCGTGCGCGAGCTTCTCGAGCGAAGTCTCGAGCGGTGTCGCGAGCGCCGGAAGCCGCGTGCCTGGCGCATGGCGCTCGCGATCGAGATGGAGCGGCGCGCGCGACCCGACTGTCCCGAGCCGTTCGAGCCGATCCGGACCGAGTTCGAGGCGCGGAGGCCGGAGGCCGGCGACGAGGAGGCCACGGAGATCGGCATCCGCGCGCGCCTCGCGAGCGCCGCGTTCCGCCTCGCTCGGGGCGAGATGGAGGCGGCGCGCTCGGAGGCGGACCTCGCGGCGCGGGCCGCGCGCCGCATCGACTACCCGGCGTTCGAGGCGCGCGCGATGGCGCTCGTCGCGCAGGTCCTCGAGCGGTCCGGCAGGGATCGAGAGGCGGCGGCGGCCGCGGATGCGGGGCGTGGCCTGCTCGCCCGTGCCGCGGAGCGGATCGCCGACGCGGCGGTTCGCTCCGACTTCCTGGAGAGGCCGGTCTACCGGGCGCTCCGCGCGGGGCCGGGGTCCGTCTCGGCTCGAAGCCGCAGCCGGCTCGTCGCCCTCTACGACATGGTCCGCGCGCTCAACTCGGAGACCGACGCCGAGTCGCTGCTCGAGACGATCCTCGATCTGGCGATGCGGGCGGTCGCCGCGCAGCGGGGCATGGTGTTCCTGCGCGAGGACCGCGAGGGACCAGGCCGGGGCGAGTTCGTCGTCCACGCTTCGAGGAACCTCGAGACGGAGACCGAGCGGGATGCGCTTTCGTACAGCCGCCGCATCCTCGAGACGGCGGGGGCCGGCCGATCTCTCCTGGCGCTCGACGCCGGGACCGACGAGCGGTTCCGCAGCCTCGCGAGCGTGAGCCTCTACGACATCCGCTCCCTCATGTGCGTCCCGCTCCGCTTGCGCGGCCGGATCATCGGCACCGTCTACCTCGACAGCCGCAAGGAGGGAGAGCTGTTCACCGAGGACGATCTCCGCTTCGTCGAGGCGTTTGCGGACCAGGCCGCGCTCGCGATCGAGAACGCCCGCCTGCGCGTGGCGCTCGAGCGCCAGAACCGCCACCTCCTGGCCGCCGCCGAGGCCCGTACGTCCTTCGCGAGCCTGGTCGGGCGCTCCCCCGGAGTGCAGGCCGTCTTCGATCTCATCGACAAGGTCGCCGCGACCGACCTGCCGGTGCTGATCCGCGGAGAGA
>DATKHQ010000329.1:0-10705 GCA_035510175.1 Candidatus Sulfotelmatobacter sp.
GGTCGCCTCGATCCTCGGTCACGCGCCGACCGCGCCTCCCGCCGCGGCCCCGGAGCGCCCGGCCCTGCCCCGCCCCGCGGACGTCCCGGCGGTCTACGCGGCCCGGCTCGCGGCGAGCGGGCCCGCGGTCTCGATCGTCCACGCCACCGTCCACACCGTCTCGGCGGGAGCGATCGAGGACGGGACGGTCTCGTTCCGCTCGGGCCGGATCGTCGCGGTGGGCGCCGCGCTCCCACCGCTCCCCGGCGCCACGGTGGTCGACGGCCGCGGAAAGCATCTCTGGCCGGGGATGATCGACGCGAACACCGCCGTCGGTCTGATCGAGATCGGCTCGGTCGCCGGCGGCGTCGACATCGCCGAGACCGGCGCGATCAATCCGCAGGTCGACACGGCGATCGCCGTCAATCCGGACACGGAGCTGATTCCCGTCACGCGCGCCAACGGCATCACCCACGTGCTCTCCGCTCCCGAGGGAGGGCTGATCAGCGGAACCTCGGCGCTGATCCGTCTGGATGGCTGGACTTGGGAGGACCTCGTCGCTGCCCGGCCCGTGGCGCTCCACGTCCAGTGGCCTTCGTTCAGGATCCGCCGGGGCGGTCCGGGCGAGGGCACCGCTCCGTCCGAGGAGGACCAGAAGAAGGAGCGCGACGAGTCCATCAAGAAGATCCGGCAGGCGTTCGACGACGCGCGGTCGTACGCGAAGGCCAAGGCCGCGAGCCCGCCGCGCGGGCGGCCGTTCTCCGCCGACCCCGCGTACGAGGCGATGCTCCCCGTCCTCGACGGCCGCGTCCCCGTGATCGTGCAGGCGAGCGAGATCCGCCAGATCCGGAGCGCGGTCGCCTGGGCCGAGTCGGAGGGAGTGCGGCTGGTTCTCCTCGGCGCCGGGGACATCGGGCGCGCGGCCTCGCTCCTCGCCGAGAAGAAGGTGCCGGTGATCGTCGACGGAGTGCTCGCCGTCCCCGCCCGCGAGGACGACCCGTACGATTCCGCGTACGCGATCGCGAGCAAGCTTCACGATGCCGGCGTGCGGTTCGCCATCTCCTCCGGGGGCGGCAGCTTTGACTCGGCGAACACGCGGAACCTGCCGTACCACGCCGCCATGGCCGCGGCGTTCGGGCTTCCCAAGGACGCGGCATTTCGCGCGATCACGCTCTCCCCCGCCGAGATCCTCGGCGTCGGGAGCGACCTCGGCTCGATCGACGTCGGGAAGTCCGCGAGCCTGATCCTCACCGACGGCGACCCGCTCGAGATCCGCACGCACGTGCTCGCGTCCTGGATCGACGGGCGCGAAGCGTCCCTCGACGACAACAAGCACGTCCGGCTGTACCGCAAGTACCGCGCTCGCCCGCGGCCGTCGTCCCGGTGAGGGGACGGGACGTCAGCGGCCGATCTCGAAGCTCCCGTCGCCGTAGCCGATGAGCGCTCCGCGGCCGGAGCGCGCCTCGACCGACCAGCTGTAGGCACCGGGCAGGAGGTTCGCGGCCTCGGTCTCGGACGGCTCGAGGAACGTCTCCTTGACGGGACGCAGCAGTTCCACCTCGTCACGGTCGACCGCCTTGACGAGGACGATGTAGGTCGCGGCGCCGTCGATCTTGTCCCACCGGAACAGCCCGGCGCTCCGCACGCTCCCCTTGGGCTCCTGCAGTGTCAGCGCTTCGGGCGCGAAGGGCACGGAGCGCGCGGACGACCCCCGGTTGTCCCACCAGGTCACCACGAACGCCGTCCCCGCGATGATCACGAGGCTCAGCGCCGCCGCAGCCCAGAGCCAGCCTGAGCGCAGCGTCCGCTGCTCGAGATCGCGGATCTCGGACTCGAGGAGTTCCTCGGGGGTCTGGTTGCTCGACATCGGCCTCAGATCGGACATGGTCGCCTCCCCGGAGGCAAGAGTGCGCGTTCCCGCACCCTGGGGCCCCGTGACGGTCCCGCTGGAAGACTGCGCCCGACCCGCGGCGCGGTCAAGGGGAATGGCTGTGCTTCCTTGTCCTCCCGGGGGCCCGGGGCTAACCTCTTGGCCATGATCAACATCCGGGACATCTCCATCCGGTGCGGCCGGTGCCTCAATTACATGACCCTGACGGAATACACAGTGCGGGACGGCTGGAACGCCTACACCTTCGAGTGCGACGCGGGGGGATGCGACCCGTCGACCTCCCGGACGGTCGTCGAAGTGCCGGTCGAGATCGACGAGTTCGCGCAGCGGCACCCGGAATGCGGCGGAGGATGCGGCAGCGCCAAGGGATGAAACCGTACCCCCGCCTCGCGCGTTCTACTGACAGCCGGCCAACGCGAAACGCCGGCGGGGAGCACGCGATGCGATACCTCGGCGCGCTTTTCATGGCAGCGGCACTCCTGGGAGCGGCGAGCGCCGCCTCCGCGGGAGACCGATGGATCCATATCCAGGTCGAAGATCGATCCGAGACGGATTCCCACGTCGATCTCCAGGTGCCTCTGGCCCTGTTGACGGCGCTCATGCCGGCTGTCGAGAGCCACGTCCGCAGCACCGGTGGCGTGCACCTGTCGGGAACCAGCTTCGACGGTGTCGATCTCAAGACGCTCTGGGACGGCGTCAAGCGCGCCGAGGACGGCGAGCTGATCACCGTCAAGGACACCGACGACGCCGTGCGCGTCTCGAAGAAGGCCGGACTCGTTCACGTCGACGTCGACGAGAAGGGCGCATCCGGATCGAAGGTCCGCCTTCGGCTGCCCGTGCCGCTCGTCGAAGCGATCGTGGGCGGCGGTGCGGTCGACGGAGATGCGCTGGTGAAGGCACTCTCGTCGGTCCCCGATGGAGACCTCGTCACCGTCGACGACGAGGACAGCCACGTCCGGATCTGGCTCGACGGCGCGCCGGCGAAGCCCGGGAGGACCGAGTGATGAGCCGCAACGGCCGACTCGCCGCCGCCGTCATCCTCGGGATCGTGGTGATCGTCGCGGGAGCGACGTCCGCCGCGGCCTACGCGTGGCACCGGGCCGGGATGGTTCGTCTCGCGGTCCAGGAGTCGGGACCGGACGGCACGAGCTTTTCCGTGAACATCCCGGAAGCGGTCCTCGACGCGGCGATCGCGATCTGCCCTCTCCCGCGCTCGCTGCAGGGCGGGATCGACGACGTCCGACTCGCGGACCTCGCCCCGGTCTTCGGCACGCTCGCGACGGAGCTGGACCGGATGCCCGACACGATGCTCCTCGACGTGCGCGACGGGCGCGAGCGCGTGCGCATCTCCAAGGAGGGCACGGTGCTCCGCATCCGAGTCTCCGCCCCGCAGGAGCGGGTCGACATCGACCTGCCGGTCTCCGTGCTGCGCCGGATGCTCGAGAGGCTCCACGCCGCCGCGCTGCCGGCGTCCGTCTAACGTCCCCGGCGTGGAGTCGCTCCGGGATCAGTGCGGGGTCAGGTGATCCGGCGAGAGCTGGAGGACCCGGGGCGCGTTGACGCGCACCGGGAGCGTCGCGATCACGTCACCCAGACGGAGCTGCAGGACGGTCTCCGTCGGGGAACCCGTTCCCGAGTCGGTCCAGTCGACCGTCATCTGGAAAGCCCGCTGGGTGGAGGCGTCCATCTTCGCCACGAAGGCCTTGTCACCGGAGACGACGGTCAGCTGGCTGGGGTCGAGATCCTCCCTCACGTTGACGAACACCCGTCCGGTCGCCCGGTGCGGATCGGTAGGAAGGGTCTGTAGGATCAGGTCGGACGGCTGCAGCATGATCGGACCGCGCACCGTCACGTTGACCGGGATCGAGACCGTGGGCTCGCGCGGCAGGCCGGTGTTGAACACGACCGTCTCGGCGTGATAACCCTGGGGCGGCGTGTCGCCGAGCTCGACCGAGAGCACGACGTCGCCGGGTTGCGCCTCGGGCAGGCCTTCTGCCGGCGGCTCGACCGCGGTGACCGGACGAACCGCCGCCTTGAGCCAGTCGGCCGAGGCCTTCAGCCCGCCGATCTTCATCGTCCCCTGCTCGGTAGGGTCCTTCCGGATCAGGAGCTTTGACGGAGCCCCGTTACGCTGGAGCCGCGGCGCCAGGGCGATCGCCGGATACGGCAGCACGGTCACGCTCCCGACGACCTTCGCCTTCACTGTCAGCGAGATCGTCGGCTGGCTGGAGTCGTTGTCGGTCACGGTGATGGCCTTCGTGATGTCCCCAGTGTAGTGGGACGTGTTCACGCTGGCCTTGATCTTTCCCGCCTTCCCGGGCAGGACGACCTCGTCGAACGAGGCCACCGTGCAGCCTCAGCCGGGCTTGGCGGCGAGGATCTTGAGCGGCGCGTCCCCCTCATTCTTGAACACGAACTCGGCGACCGCGTCGTCCCCTTTCTTGACGTTCCCGAGGTCGAGGGTGATCGCATCGAACTTGATCTTCGGAGCTCCGGCCGCCGCGTCCGCGGCGGGGGCGCCCGGGGCAGCGGGTGCCGGCGACGGCGCCTGGGCCCAGGCCCCTACGGACAGGAGCGCCACGCTCGTCATCGCTGCGATTACTCGGAACCGGCTCATGAACACCTCGGGCGGGAGAGGATACGACGATCGGGCGCCCCGAACCAGGATCCGCGCCATACTCCGCGCCGGAGGAAGACATTCATGGCAGAAGAGGATCGTTCCTCGCCCAGCGCCGAGCTGATCCGGGACTACCAGGACCCGGGCACTCCCCCGGGAACGCTCCGCCCCGCCTCCGGCGAGAGCGGCCCGGCTCGCGTGCTGGTCACGCGCTACACCTCCGAGGGGGCCGCCGTCCACGAGCAAGCGGACGCCGACGGGATCGCCCCGGCCCTGGACGCCGGTGAGACCCTCTGGGTCCACGTCATCGGCCTCGGAGACGTGGCGCTGGTCGAGCGGCTCGGGGCAGCGTTCACGCTCCATCCCCTCGCGCTCGAGGACGTGCTGACCCTCGGCCAGCGGCCCAAGGCCGAGGACTATCCCGGTCATCTGTTCACCGTGGCCCAGCACGTGTCGTTCGCCGGCGGCCGGCTCGTGAAGACGCAGCTTGGCCTGTTTCTGGGCGGGGCGTTCGTGATCACGTTCCAGCCCTCGGGCGAGGATGTGGTCGCCGCCGTCCGCGAGCGGATCGTCAAGGGACGCGGGCGCCTGCGGCAGCGCGGCGCGTGCTACCTCGCGTACGCGCTCCTCGATCTCGCCGTGGACTCCGCCTTCCCTGCGCTGGAGTCGATCGGAGACCGGCTCGACGAGGTCGAGGACGCGATCCTCGAGAGGCCGGATCAGGACGACGTCGAAGCGCTGCAGGCGGTCCGCCGCGAGCTCCTGCTGCTGCGGCAAGTGCTCTGGCCGCAGCGCGAGCTGGTGGGCCACCTCGCCAGGAACGAGCACGACTTGCTCCCCGACGAGGTGCGCGTGTACTTCCGCGACTGCTACGACCACGCGGTGCAGGCGCTCGAGGTCTCCGAGAACTTCCGCGAGATGGCCTCGGGCCTCCTCGACATCTACCTCTCGAGCCTGAGCCACCGCCTGAACGAGGTGATGCGCGTCTTGACGATCATCTCGACGATCTTCATGCCGCTCTCCTTCCTCGCGGGGGTTTACGGCATGAACTTCGACCGGGGGATGGCGCTGAACATGCCCGAGTTGGGCTGGCGGTACGGCTACCTCGCGTTCTGGGGCGTCTCGGTCGCGGCGGTCGGGCTGATGCTCTGGCAGTTCCGGAAGCGCGGCTGGATCTGAGGAGTCCCGCCCCTCACTTCGACGCACGCACGACGAACACGGGGATCTTCACCCGGTGCCGCACCGGGGTGACCGTCGTCCCGAAGAGGAGATCCGCGAGAGGGCCGTGGCCGTGCGCGCCCATGACCAGGAGCTCGATCCCCTCGCGGGCGACGAACGCGGACAGCTCGCGCACGGGATCGCCGAACAGAAGGCGCGCGTCCGCGCGCACGCCCGCCGCCTCCGCCTGCCCACGGGCGCGCTCGAGATAGGCGCGGTCGTCGCGGGTCTCGAGATCGTCGGAGTCGTGGCCGAAATAGCGGGGCCCGAACCCCTCGGCCACGTGAACCAGGAGCACCTCGGCGCCGTAGGAGCGCGCGAGCCCGAGCCCGTGTGCCAGCACGTCGCGGTCCTTCGCGTCCACCCCGAGCGCGATCGCCATACGTCGGACGGCGATCGGGGGACCGCCCGCGTCGCCGGGAGGAAGGACCGGCACGGCGCCCTCCGGCCCGAGCTTCTCCGCCCCGGCCGCCGCCCGCCGGAGACGGGGATGGATCGCGACGTACGCCAGCAGCGCAACGGCCGCGAGCACGAGCGGAAGGGCGACGAGCGCGGCGCCCACCGGGTGGGCCGAGCCGCCGATCCAGCGGGAGAGGGTGTCCCAGAGGAGCTTGGCATTGAGGGCGACGATGATCGCGGCCGATCCCCACGCGGCGACGCGCAGGAGCCCGCGGTTTGCGAAGTTCCCCATCTTCCCCCGATCGTCCGTGAACTGGACGAGGGGGACGACGGCGAACGGAAGCTGCAAGGAGAGGATCACCTGGGAGAGGATCAGCAGGCCGTACGTTCCGGACGCCCCGCGAACGCCCACGACGACGACGGCCGGAACGATCGCGATCGAGCGGGTGACGAGGCGACGCATCCAGGGGCGCATCCGGAGCGCGATGAACCCTTCCATCACCACCTGCCCGGCTAGCGTCCCGGTGAGCGTGGAGCTCTGCCCGGCGCACAGTAGGGCGAGGGCGAATGCGACCGAGGCCGCGCTCGTGCCGAGGAGCGGAGCGAGGAGCTGGTGCGCCTGCTGGATCTCGGTCACCGCGATTCCGTGGCGATGGAACGTCGCGGCGGAGAGCACCAGGATCGCCGCGTTGACGAGGAACGCGAGGTTGAGCGCCAATGCCGAGTCGAAGAAGTTGTACCGGGTCGCCTGCCGCTTCCCGTCGGCGGTCCGGGGCACCCGCCGGGTCTGCACGAGCGCGGAGTGCAGGTAGAGATTGTGCGGCATCACGGTCGCGCCGAGGATACCGATCGCGACGTAGAGCGCCTCGGTGGAGCCGAGCCGCGGCACGAACCCCGCGGCCACCGCGGACCACTCCGGACGGGCGAGGGAGACCTCGAGCACGTAGCACGCGCCGATCGTGATCACGAGGGCGAGGATCACGCCCTCCATCTTCCGGATCCCGAACCGCTGTATCGCGAGCAGGAGCAGCACGTCGAGCGACGTGATCACGACACCGGTCATCAGCGAGATCCCGAAGAGCAGGTTGAGGCCGATCGCCGTCCCGAGGACCTCGGCGAGATCGCACGCCGCGATCGCGATCTCGCACAGCACCCACAGCGCCATCGAGACCGGCTTCGGATAGGCGTCCCGGCAGGCCTGCGCCAGGTCGCGCCCCGTGACGATACCGAGGCGCGCCGACAACGACTGGAGCGCGAGCGCCATGAGGTTCGACATGACCAGGACCCAGACCAGCCGGTAGCCGAAACGGGATCCGCCCTCGATGTCGGTGGCCCAGTTGCCGGGGTCCATGTACCCGACGCTCACCATGTAGGCGGGACCCGCGAACGCGAGCAGACGTCGCCAGTACGACGGGACCGTCGGGATTGCGACCGTCCGGTGCACCTCCGGGAGCGATCCGTCGTGCCGCGGCGGCTGACCGATTCTCTCGCCGAATCCCAACAGGCCAGCTCCTTTTTTGGGTAATCAAAATCTAGATCATGTGCTGGCAAAAAAACAAGTCTCGCTTATCCTCGCGCCATGCCGTCGAGCGCCGTCGAGGACTACCTCAAGCGCATCTTCCTCGAGCAGACCGAGGATGCCGGCAAGCGGGTGCCGACGGGACAGATCGCCCAGGCCCTCGGGGTGACCCCGGGAACCGCCACCGCGATGATCAAGACTCTGGCCGGGTCCGGGCTCGTCGCCTACGAGCCCTACGCGGGGGTTCGGCTGACCGAGGCCGGGCTCCAGCTCGCCACGCACGTCGTGAGGCGCCACCGTCTCGTCGAGCTCTTCCTCGTCGAGGTGATGGGGATGGACTGGAGCGAGGTGCACGCCGACGCGGAGGTCCTCGAGCACGCGGTCTCGGAGCGGCTGATCGAGCGCATCGACGCAATGCTCGGGTTCCCCGCGGCCGATCCGCACGGCGATCCGATTCCGGGCGCCGGCGAGCGCCTCGCCGAGCGCCGCGAGCTCGCTTCTCTCGCTACCTGCCCGCTCGTAGCGCCCCACCGCGTCGCGCGCATCACGGACCAGCGCGCGGACTTCCTCCGCCTGGTCGAGTCGCACGGCCTCAAGCCGGGGCGGCGCGTCGTCGTCCTGTCCCGGGAGGAGCTCGCGGATACCGTTCTCGTGCAGGGCGAGCCTGCGGACCCCCTGCGTCTCGGCTTCCGGGCCGCGGCGCGCGTCCTCGTCGCTCCGGACGGCGGCAGCGCGCCCGCCGACCGGCAGAGGTGATCGATGGGATCGTTGCTGTTTCCGCTACTCGGATTCCTCGTCGGGATCTCCGCGAGCTTCACGGGCCTCGGGGGCGGCTTCTTGCTCGTCCCGCTGCTCATCGCACGCGGGCTCGAGGCGCGCCGTGCGGTCGCGACATGCTTCGTTGCTGTGCTGATGATCGCCCTGTCCGCGGTCGCCGGGCACGCGAGACTTCACACCGTCGACTGGCGGGTGGGCGTGCTGCTCGGGCTCGGCGGGGTGGTGGGCGCTCAGATCGGACCTCGGCTGCTCCAGCACGTCTCCGGCCCGACGTTCAACCGGATCTTCGCCGGCGTCCTGGTCTCGCTCGCCGCCTGGATGTTCTTCAAGAAATAGCGGGCAGGTCGCCGGGAAGCAGGCTGAACCCCGCGAGGGCGATCGCGAGCGCGACCAGCGCCACGATCGTCACCCACGTCACCGCGTCGTAGACGCGGTTGTTGACGAACTCCCCCATCAGCTCCCGCCTCCGGATCAGCACCGCCATGAACACGAGAACGACCGGGAGCAGGAGGCCGTTGGCCACCTGGGACGCGAGGATGATCCGGAGCAGCGGGACGCCCGGCATCAGGATCATCGCCGCCGAGACCACGATGATCGCGCTGTAGAGCCAGTAGAATTCCGGGGCCTCCTTGAACCGGCGGTTCACGCCCGCTTCCAGGCCCAGCCCCTCGCAGACGGAATACGCGGTCGACAGCGGAAGGATGCACGCCGCGAACAGCGAGGCGACCGCGAGGCCGAACGCGAACAGCGAGCCCGCCGCCCGGCCGGCGAGCGGCTCGAGCGCCTTCGCCGCCTCCGCCCCCGAGGCGATGTCGGTCACCCCTGCTCGATGGAGCGTCGCGGCGCACGCGACGACGATGAAGTAGGCCACGACGACCGCGATGACCGAACCGAGGATCACGTCGAGCCGGACCGTCGTGCGGTAGTCTGCGATCTTCACCTCCTTCTCGACGACCGACGACTGGAGATAGAACTGCATCCACGGGGCGATCGTCGTGCCGACGATCCCCACCACCATCGCGATCCCCGGAAGGTCCGTCGGCATCGACGGCGTGACCGTCCCCTGGATCGCCTCTCCCCACACCGGCTTCGCGAGCAGGGCGGAGATCGGGTACGCGAGATAGACGAGGCACGCCACGAGGAAGATCTTCTCGGCGCTCTTGTACGTCCCGAAGACGATCAGCCACCAGATCAGCACGGCGCCGATCGGGACCGAGATCCAGCGGCTCACCCCCATCACCTCGAGGGCGGAGGCCAGGCCGGCGAAATCGGCCGCCGCGTTCCCGAGGTTCGTCAGAAGGAGGAGAATCATCAGGAGGAACGTGATGCGCAACCCGAACTCTTCCCTGATGAGGTCTGCAAGCCCCTTGCCGGTGACCGTGCCCATCCGCGCGCACATCTCCTGAACGACGATGAGCGCGACCGTGACCGGCAGGAGGACCCAGAGCAGGCGGTAGCCGTACCGGGCCCCGCAGACCGAGTAGGTGTAGATTCCGCCGGCGTCGTTGTCGACGTTCGACGTGATCATCCCCGGCCCGGCGACGGCCAGAATCAGTCCCAGCCGGGTGGACAGCCCGGAGACGCGCTCGCGGAGCACGGGGTCAGTCTCCCTTCACCAGCCGCGAGAGGATGTCCTCGATGTTGATCATCCCCTTGAGCGTCCCGAACTCGTCGACCACCGCGAGGGCGCGCAGGTGGTACTTGTCGAACCGCTCCACCACGTCCTTGAACGGAGCGCTCGTGGTCACCGCGCGCGCCTCGCGGCGCATGAACTCCGTGACCGGCCGGCCCCCCGGGGCGCGCACGAGCCGGACGAGCGGGACGATCCCGGCGAGCTTCTCCTCGTGATCGACGATCGGGATCTCGTCGAGCTCCCCGAGCAGGTCGTCGTCGACCTTCTGGAGCATCGCGAGCGTCTCTCCGGCGGTCCACGAGGCCTGGGCGCGCACGAACTCGGACGTCATGAGCCCTCCCGCGGAATCCTCGCGGAAGGCGAGCAGCTCGCGCACCTCCTCGGCATCCTCTTCTTCCATCGCGTCGAGGACCGCCTGGAGCCGCTCCTCCGGGAGATCGCCGAGGATGTCGGCCGCTTCGTCGGGGGGCATCTCCTCGAGCACGTCCGCGGCGCGCTCGACGTGCATCCCCTCGACGACCGCCGCCTGGACGGACGGCTCGGCCTCGGACAGGGCCTGGGCCGCGGTCTCCGGATCGAGGGCCGCGACGATCTCTCGCCGCTCGACGCGGCCGAGATCCTCGAGGATGTCCGCGAGGTCCGCCGGGTGCATCTTCGCGAGCTGCTGGTGGA
>DATKHQ010000330.1:0-4284 GCA_035510175.1 Candidatus Sulfotelmatobacter sp.
ACGCCGAGGTCGAAGGGTTTCTCCGCGAGGGAGACGGACCGATCCGCGGGGTGCGCGCGCGCGACGTCGAGAGCGGGGAGCCCTTGACCGCCGAGGCACGCGTCGTGGTCAACGCGACCGGGGCGTTCTGCGACGCGCTGAGGCGGCTCGCCGACCCGGGTGCCGGCCCCCTCGTCGCGGCGAGCCAGGGGATCCACCTCGTCGTCGAGCGCGCGTTCCTTCCCGGAGGTAGCGCGATCGTGGTGCCGCACACGAGCGACGGGCGCCTCCTCTTCGCGATCCCCTGGCACGACCACACGATCGTCGGCACGACCGACACTCCGATCGCGCGCGCCGAGCCCGAGCCGAGACCCCTGCCCGAGGAGATCGGCTTCGTGCTGGAGAACGCCGGACGCTACCTGTGCCGGCCGCCCGGGCGCGCCGACGTGCTCAGCACGTTCGCGGGTGTCCGCCCTCTCGTCCGGTCGGGGAGTGTCGCGAGCACGGCCGGGCTCTCGCGCGATCACACGATCCGGATCGACTCCGGAGGCCTGCTGACGATCACCGGCGGGAAGTGGACCACCTACCGGAGCATGGCCGAGGACTGCGTCGATCGGGCCGCGACGCTCGCGGGCCTCGAGGCCTCCCCGTGCCGGACGCACGATCTGCGCGTCCACGGTCACGTCGAGGACGCCGCGGTGTACGGGGCGCTCTCGGTCTACGGCGCCGACGCACCGCGGATCCAAGCCCTCGCCGCGTCCGATCCCGCGCTCGCCGCACCGCTGCACCCGGCCCTCCGCACGATCGCCGCCGAGGTGGTCTGGGCCGTCCGGTTCGAGATGGCGCGCACCGTCGAGGACGTGCTCGCCCGCCGGACCCGCGTGCTCTTCCTCGACGCCGCCGCGGCACTCGCCGCCGCCGGGAGCGTCGGGGAGGTGATGGCGAAGGAGCTCGGAAAGGACCCGTCGTGGGCGCGCGATCAGATGAGCGCCTTCGCCGCCACCGCGAGCGGATACCGCGTCGCATGACGCGCTCCCGGCTCGCGCTCGCCCTCGTCATCGCCGCCTTGCTGGGAATCCGGTTCGCGCTGTTCGCCGCCGTCCATCCGGGGCGGCCCGAAGCGCTCGCGGCACCCGACACCCCGAGCTACGAGGGCCCGGCGGGCGCGCTGCTCCGCAGGGGCACGTTCTCCTCGAGTATTACGGCCCCCGGCGATCCGGAGGTCACGCGCACGCCGGGATACCCGTTGTTCATCGCGGCGGTTCAGGGGGTGGCAGGGCCGAGCCGGGCGGCGGTCGTGGTCGCGCAGATCCCGCTGATCGCTCTCGGTCTGCTGTTTCTCCATGCCGGCGCCATCCGGCTGGGGTTCACGCGCAATGCGGCTCTGACCGCGGTGATCCTCGCCGGGCTCGACCCCGGAAGCCTCCTCGCCTCGCAGATGGTCCTCCCGGAGGCGCTGTTCACCGTGCTGCTGACCGCGATGCTCTATTGCGGAGTCCGGATGACGGAGGAGACGCCGGGCGCGCGGTGGTGGGGGCTCGCCACGGGGCTCGCTCTCGCGGCGGCGACGCAGGTGCGTCCGATCACCTACTACTTCATCGCACCGCTCGTCCTCTGGTGCTGGGCGGCGTGCCGCCTGGCGGGCCGCACGCGGCGGGACGCGCTGGCGCTCGGCACGCTCGTCCTTCTGCCCTGGCTCGTCCTGGTCGGCGGATGGCAGGTGCGCAACGCTCGGGTCTTCGGCGATGCGACCTTCAGCCAGATCCAGAACGTCAACCTCTACCGGTACCGCGGCGCCGCGGTCGTCGCCGCGCGCGAGGGGATCACGCTCGACGACGCGCAGGCTCTCCTCCAGAAGGAAGCCGACGCCAAGGAGCTGAAAGGACCGGAGCGCTATCGGTACTTCAAGACCGCGGGGATCGCCCTGCTCCGCGCCAACCCGGGGCTGGCCTTGCGCTCGACCGTCGCCGGCTTCGTCCGGACCGTGCTCGGGCCCGGGTGCATCGACCTCTACATGTACGCGACGGGGCCGCTCCCGGAGCCCGGACCGCTCAGCGGACTCGCGCACCTTTCCCCGGTCGCGTTCTGGCACCGCTGGGTTATCCCGTACCCGACGCTGATCGTGCTCCTCGTCCTGGAGGGGATTTTCCTGGCCGTTCTCTATGCCGGCAGCGCCGCGACGGCGTTCGGCTCGTGGTCGCGGATCCGCGCGACACCCGCCGCGCACGCCCTCTGGTGGGGGTGTGCCGTCTACCTGCTCGTGGTCAGCGCGGGGCCGGAAGCGTACGCGCGCTTCCGGGTCCCGGTGACCCCCGTGCTCGCCTGCTACGCGGCTCCTTTCGTGGTGTCGGCGCTCGGCCGGGCGAATCGGCGCGCGATCCACCAATAATTGAAGCGTTTCGCCACTTTTACCGCTTCCCGGTTGCCTTAGCCCCCCCGGACACCTAAGCTTCGCCAAGGGGAAATCCTCGGCAAAGCGCAACCGGAGGTCGTGGTGCGAGTGTTCATCCTGGCGGGGGGTCTGGGCGCCCGGCTCAGCGAGGAAACCGCCATCCGGCCCAAGCCGATGGTCGAGATCGGCGACCAGCCGGTCATCTGGCACATCATGAAGATGTACGCGGCGTGCGGGTTCGAGGACTTCGTCGTGCTCTGCGGGTACAAGGGGCACGTCATCAAGGAGTACTTCGCGACGTACGCGCTGCGCCGCTCCGACGTCGCATTCGATTTCAGCCGGAACGGCGTCGAGATCATCAAGGGGCCGGCGGAGCGCTGGAAGGTGACCCTGCTCGACACGGGCGAGGACACGAACATCGGCGGCCGGATCCGCCGCGCCCGCGGCTACACCGGCGACGCGACGTTCTGCGTGACCTACGGCGACACGGTCAGCGACGTGGACGTCAACAAGGAGATCGCCTTCCACCGGTCGCACGGGAAGCTCGCCACCATGATGGTGACTCAGCCGCCCGGGCGGTTCGGCGCGGTGCTCATGCCGAAGGGGCGGGACGAGATCACGCGATTCCAGGAGAAGCCGGGCGGCGACGGCGCCTGGGTGAACGGCGGGTTCTTCGTTCTCGAGCCGGGGGTGATCGACTACATCGACGGCGACGCGGCGGACTGGGGGGACGTCCTCGAGAGGCTCGCGCGCGACGGGCATCTCGTCGGATACCGGCACCGCGGATTCTGGCACCCGATGGACACCCTCCCCGACAAGAAGAACCTGGAGACGATGTGGAAGCAGGGGCGCGCCCCCTGGAAGACCTGGTGACGGAGGACCGCGCTTGAAGCTCCTCGTGACGGGAACGGAAGGGTATCTCGGCTGCCTGCTCGCCGGGGTGCTGATGCGGCGCGGGCACGACGTCACGGGCGTGGACGCCGGCTTCTACAAGGCGGGGTGGCTGTTCAACGGGCTCGACATGACCCCGCGCACGCTGGAGAAGGACATCCGCCGGATCTCGGCGGAAGACCTCGCGGGGGTCGACGCCGTCGTCCACCTCGCCGAGCTGTCGAACGACCCCCTCGGGCAGCTCGCGCCGCACATCACCTACGAGATCAACCACAAGGGGAGCGTGCGCCTGGCCGAGCTCGCGAAGTCGTGCGGCGTCCCGCGGTTCGTGTACACCTCGTCGTGCAGCGTCTACGGGGTCGCGAAGGAACCGGTCGTCTCCGAGACCTCGGAGGTGAACCCGCAGACCGCCTACGCCGAGTGCAAGGTCCTGGTCGAGCGCGACGTGTCGGCCCTCGCCGGCGCGACGTTCCACCCGACGTTCCTGCGCAACGCCACCGCGTTCGGCGCGAGCCCGCGGATGCGCTTCGACATCGTGCTCAACAACCTGATGGGCCTCGCCTGGACGACGCGCGAGATCAAGATGACGAGCGACGGGACCCCCTGGCGCCCGCTCGTCCACGCGCTCGACATCGCGAAGGCGATCGGCTGCGCGCTCGACGCCCCGATCGACGCCGTGTCCGGCCAGGTCTTCAACGTCGGGAGCAACGCGCAGAACTACCAGGTCCGCGAGATCGCCGAGATCGTCGCCGCGGTCGTCCCCGGGTGCACGCTCTCGTTCGGGAAGCCCGGGGCCGACAACCGCAGCTACCGGGTGAGCTTCGACAAGATCCACGCGAAGCTCCCGGGCTTCTCCTGCGAATGGGACGCGCGCCGCGGGGCCGCGCAGCTCGCCGAGGTCTTCCGGAGCGTGGACTTCGACGCGGCGGCGTTCTCCCATCGCGGGTTCACGCGCCTCGCCCAGCTCGAGTTCCTGATCCGCACCGGACAGCTCGACGCGAACTTCTTCTGGGTGCGGCGGG
>DATKHQ010000331.1:0-10372 GCA_035510175.1 Candidatus Sulfotelmatobacter sp.
GGCTCACCTGGCGGGCGTGCTCGCGCGCCTGCGCTTCCGACCGCGCGAGCTCGCTGCTCACCCGCTCGGCCTCCTGGACGAGCTCCTCGCGTCCGGAGCGCCCCAGGACGAACCCCCAACGGAGACATCCGAGCAGGCCCAACAAGATCCCGATCGGGAGGATTGCGGTATGCAGCCAGTCCGTCATCCGTAGCGTCCCTCGGACGAAGCAAGCCTTACGGGGTTCAAACTCCCCGCAACGCAGGCAAATCTTGGGTCGCTCCCGACCGGAGGCAAGCCGGGGGCGAAAAGGGCTACGGGCCGCCACGCCCGTGCTTCCCTCCGCCCTTGGCTAATATGTCCGGATGCTCCGCGTCAACGAGATCTTCCACTCGGTGCAGGGGGAATCCACCCACGCGGGGCGGCCCTGCGTGTTCGTCCGGCTGACGGGGTGCAACCTGCGCTGCGTCTGGTGCGACACCGCGTACGCGTTCCACGAGGGCTCCGACATGGAGGTCGGTGCGGTCGTCGCACGGGTGGAGGCGTTCGGCTGCCCGCTCGTCGAGGTGACCGGAGGCGAGCCGCTGCTCCAGCCGGACGCGAGCGAGCTGATGCGCGCCCTCGTCGCGCGCGGCTTCGAAGTTCTCCTCGAGACCGGTGGGAGCCTCCCGATCGACCGCGTGCCCGCGGGGGTCAAGCGCATCGTCGACGTGAAGTGTCCCGGAAGCGGGGAGAGCGCTCGGAACCGATGGGCGAACCTCGATGCGCTGCGACCCGGGGACGAGATCAAGTTCGTCATCGCCGACCGCGCCGACTACGAGTGGGCCGCCGTGACCGTTCGCGAGCGGGATCTCTCCTCGCGTGCGCCGGTCCTGTTCTCTCCGGTCGCGGACGGGCTCGCCGCGGGAGACCTGGCGCGCTGGGTGCTCGACGACCGGCTGGCGGTGCGCGTGCAGGTGCAGATGCACAAGGTGCTCTGGCCCGGCGTCACCCGGGGCGTTTGATGCCGCGGGCGGTGGTGCTGCTGTCCGGCGGTCTCGACTCGGCGACCTGCCTGGCCTGGGCGGTCCGCGAGGAATTCGACGCGCACGCGTTGACCGTCCATTACGGTCAGAGGCATGGGGTCGAGATCGAGCGGGCGCGCCGGATCGCGGTGGCGCTCGGCGCCTCGTCCCACCGGATCGTCGATCTCGACCTCACGTTCCTTGCCGGGTCGGCCCTGACCGACCGCTCCGTCGCGGTTCCGAAGGGCCGCTCGGACGAGACGATCGCGGCGTCGATCCCGCCGACCTACGTGCCCGCCCGCAACGCGCTGTTCCTGACCCTGGCGTTGGCGTGGGCGGAGGCGCTCGGCGCGCGGGATCTCGTCATCGGCGTCAACGCGATCGACTACAGCGGCTACCCGGACTGCCGGCCGGAGTTCCTCCGGGCGTTCGAGGCGCTCGCGCGCGCCGGGACTCGAGCGGGGGTAGAAGGCGCGCCGGCGCGGGTTCATGCGCCGCTCGCGGCGCTGACCAAGGCCGAAATCGTCCGCCGCGCGCTCGACTGGGGCGTGCCGATCGCGCAGACGCTCTCCTGCTACGACCCTTCGGCGAACGGCACGCCGTGCGGGGCGTGCGATGCCTGCCGTCTTCGTGATCGAGGCTTCCGCGAGGCGGGGATCGCCGATCCCGCCCTGAGGGCCGGCTGATCAGCCGCGCGAGGTGCGCTCGGCGTCGAGAGTCTCGGCGAGCCGGTTGACTGCCTCCGCGAGGTCCTGCAGGTGATCGTTCTTCCGTAGCCGGACCCGCTCCCCGACGCGCCCGTCGCGGATCGCCTCGATCGAGCGGCGGATCGCGAACGCGGCGCCGGCGGTCCGGTGCGATTCCATGACCCCGATCAGCACCACGCCGCCGAAGAAAACGGCCGACCCCGCGAACAGGAGCATCCAGGAGAGGCCGACCTCGGCTCCCGGTCCTCTCGTCCAAGCCGTGGCCGCCCCCGCCGCCGCCCCGGCGCGCGACTGGGTGACGAGCGAGGTGTTCAGAAGTGCCAAGAGGACGAGCGCGACCGACCCAACGAGCAGCCCCGCGCGGACCTGGTAGCGCGAGTCGACCACGATCCGCCGCCGACGATCCCGCGAGCGGGGGGCGGTCCGGCCCAGGGGAAGGGTGTCGGGTGCGGTCTTGGGCTCCATCGCGTCGCGCTCCGGGACGGAACATAGGGACCGCGGCGGAGGAGCGTCAAGCCGACGCTCGGGTTGCGGGGCCGGAACTCGGCCCTTTTCCGCCGGCCCCCCTCCTGTTAGGATTCCCTGGCGGTCGGCCGGCTTCCGGCCGACGGAGGGCGGAATGGAGCAAAAGATCGTAGTCCACCTCCGGGCGGGCGCCATCCACAAGGGAGTCACGCAAGATTTCTCGCCGCGGCACGAGAGCTTTCACCTGCTCTCGGGCGAAGGCGGGGGCGTTCCGGTCAAGATTCGCCTTGCGGACATGAAGGCGATGTTCTGGGTCAAGGACTACCTGGGAAACCGCGATTTCGTCGCACGGCGCGACTTCGATCCCAAGAAGAAGCCGCCGGGCAAGCGCGCGATCGTGACCTTCCACGACGGCGAGACGATCTGGGGGACCGTGACCGAAGACGAGCCGGAGGTCCCCGGATTCTTTTTCCTGCCCGCGGACGAAGCCGACAACAACATCAAGATCTTCGTCATTCGCGCGTCCGTGAAGGAGCTTCGCTGGGCGCCCTGAACGCGACAAGGAGGACGTCTTGAACAAGGCCGAGCTGACCGACAAATTGGCAGAGAGAACGGGGTTGTCCGCCAGGGACGCGCGCGTGGCCATGGACGCGATCTTCGACCCCGACCCCGCGATCGGGCTGGTCGCCAAAGCGCTGGTCGAGGGGGACAAGGTCGCGATCAGCGGGTTCGGAACGTTCGAGGCCCGCGCGCGGAAGGCTCGGTCCGGACGGAATCCCCACACGGGCGAGACCCTGGACATCCCTGCGACTCGCGCCCCGGCCTTCAAGGCCGGCAAGCCGCTGAAGGAAACGCTGAAGGGCTGACACTGCTTCCGACGAGCCCCCGAAATCCCGAGGGACGGTGATGGCGAGCGGCACCACCGCGAGCGCCGCGCCCAAGGGGAAGCGGAAGTCCTCCTCGAGGCGGCGCCTCGTGCGCCGGCTGATCGGTCTCGGGATCCCGCTCACGGTCGCCGCCGTCGCGGTCGTCCTCGCCGTCTACACCCAGATCACGCTGACGTTCGAGGGGCGCGTCTGGACGCTCCCCTCGCGGATCTACTCGGCGCGGCTGCACGTCGTCCCGGGGATGGCCCTCGACCGGGACGCCCTCGCCGCGCGCCTGGAGCGCTGCGGGTACGCGCGGATCGACGCGCCGCCGCTGCGCCCGGGGCAGTTCCGCGTGCGTGGCGGAGCCCTGGATGTCAACGTGCGCGCCTGGAAGGGAGGGGACCGGCCGATCCCGGCGCGGCGCGCGATCCTGAACTTCGACCGGGAAGCGATCGAGGCGATCGCCGACGAGCGCGGACGGCCGGTCGCCTCGGCGGACTTCGAACCGGAGCTGCTCGCGCTCGTGTTCGGACCGCGACAGGAGGAGCGCCAGGTCGTCCCCCTGAAGGACGCGCCGAAATCGCTCGTCTCGGCGGTCCTCGCCGCCGAGGACGCGCGCTTCTACGAGCACGCCGGGATCGATCCGCTCGCGATCGCCCGCGCGATGTTCAAGAACGTCGAGAGCGGGCGCATTGTGCAGGGCGGAAGCACGATCACGCAGCAGACCGTCAAGAACCTCTACCTCGGGCAGGAGCGTACGTGGTGGCGCAAGGCGCGCGAAGCCCTGATGTCGGTGATCCTGGACCTCAAGTACCCGAAGGACCGGATCCTCGAGGTCTACCTCAACGAGGTCTACCTCGGGCAGCGCGGCCCCGTCGCGATCTGCGGGATGGGTTCCGCGGCACGCCACTACTTCGGCCGTGCGCTGCCCGATCTCTCGCTCGCGGAGTCGGCGACTCTGGCGGGGTTGATTCGCAATCCCGGCGGGTACAACCCGTTCGCTCATCCGGACCGCTGCGTCGCCCGGCGCGACCAGGTGCTCGACGCAATGGTCGAGCAGAAGTTCGTCGACCCGGCCGCGGCGGCCGCCGCCAAGAAGGAGCCGCTGCGGCTCGCAGCGGGGGGGGCCGGGTTCGCCCAGGCGCCTTACGTCGTCGACCTGGTGCGCGCGCAGCTCGCCGCCGCCTACCCGGCAACGGCGCTGTCGGAGCAAGGCCTTCGGATCTTCACGACGATCGACACGGTCGTGCAGTCGCGGGCCGAGCAGGCGCTCTCGCGGGGCCTCGACCGGCTCGAGCGCGACGTCCCGGCGGTGCATCGCCAGGCGGCGAAGCGGCGCCTGCAAGGGGCGGTCATCGTCACCGATCCGCGCACCGGCGCGATCCTGGCGCTCGTGGGCGGGCGGGACTACCAAGACAGCCAGTTCAATCGTGCGACCCAGGCGCACCGCCAGCCGGGATCGTGCTTCAAGCCGTTCGTCTACCTGGCCGCGTTCGAGGCCGCGCGCGGCGCGCAGGAGGGCGGCCTGACGCCGGCGTCGCGCCTGGACGACTCGCCGCTCGAAATGGTCTCGGGCGGGAAGCCGTGGAGGCCGGAGAACTACGACGGCGGATTCGGCGACCCGGTGACCGCGCGCTTCGCGCTCGAGCACTCCCTCAACGTTCCCACCGCGCGAGCGGCTCTCGGCGTCGGTCTCAAGCCGGTGATCGACGCGGCGCGCCGCTGCGGACTCCCCGAGGCGTTCGAGCCCCTTCCCTCGCTGGCCCTCGGTGCGCAGGAGGTGATCCCGATCGAGCTCGCGCGCGCGTATGGGACGTTCGCCACGCTCGGACTCTCCGCCGAGCCGCGGATTCTCGACTCGGTGGAGTCGGCCGACGGCAAGAAGCTCGACAGCTCCCCGCCGGCGATCAAGGAGGTGGTCCGCCCCGACGCCGCGTACCTCGTCGTCGACGTCCTCCGGGGCGTGCTCACCGAGGGTACGGCCGCCTCGGCCGCCTCGTGGGGCTTCTCGGGCGACGCCGCCGGAAAGACAGGAACGACGGACGACACGCGCGATGCCTGGTTCGTGGGATTCACTCCGGAGATCCTGACGCTCGTGTGGGTCGGCTACGACGACAACGCGCGAACCGGTCTGACCGGGGCCGCGGGCGCGCTGCCGATCTGGGTCGACGTGATGATGGGGAGCCGCCACCGCTGGGCCGGGTCGAGCTTCCCCGAGCCGCCGGGTATCTCCCGCGTCGAGATCGACCCGGTCACGGGAGGTCTGGCGGTGGACGGCTGCCCGCAGCGCCGCGAGGAAGTGTTCCTTGCCGGCACGGAGCCGGAGCCGTGCGCGGAGCACCAGAGCGCGCTCCGGCGGTGGTGGCACAATCTGTTCCACAAGGACAAGCCGGTGCGGTCGCTCTGATCCGCACTAGACGGCTCGGGCGCCCCCGGCGTACCACTGGGCGAGAGCGCGATCCGGAGGTCCGATGACGCGACGGCGCCCGCGAGGATTGACGACGGTCGAGCTGGTCGCCGCGCTGGCCGTCCTCCTCGTGCTCACCACGATCGCCATTCCGCTCAAGAGATTCGACGAGAAGCGGCGGCGCGAGGACGAGCTGCGCCACTCGCTCGAGCTCCTGCGCGACGTGATCGACCAGTACAAGGCGCTCGTGGACCAGGGGAAGATCCTGCAGAAGGACGTCGACCAGAAGGGCTACCCGCGCACGCTCGACGAGCTGGTCGAGGGGGTCGACGTGGGGAATCCGCTGACCGGCAAGTCGACCAAGCGCCACTTCCTCCAGAAGATCCCGATCGACCCGATGACCGGGACCAACGAGTGGGGCATGCGGTCGTACCAGGATGCGTGGGACGCGACGTCGTGGGGAGGCGAGAACGTCTACGACGTCTACAGTCTGTCGGACGGCAAGGCCCTCGACGGAACCTACTACCGGGACTGGTGACGCGCTCCAAAGCGAAACGGGCCCGATCGGGCCCGTTGCTCGCAAGCGTCGGTGTGGTGCCGAAGGGGGGACTCGAACCCCCACGGGCTTGCGCCCGCCACCCCCTCAAGATGGTGTGTCTGCCAATTCCACCACTTCGGCAATTTCGACGCCGGTACCGGAAACGATCATAACAAAGCGGGGCGCTCGCTACTTCCCTTGAGGCGCCGGGTTTGCGGGAGCCTGCGCCGGAGGGGTGCTGGGCGCCGGAGGCGGAGGCACCACCAGCTTCTGGCCCGCCGGAGCCGGAGCGGGAGCCCCTTTCGCTGCGGGCGCGGGGACCGAGTCGAGCACGGAGCCCGTGCCGCCGCCGTGGCTGCCGGAGAGCAGCGAGAGGATCATCGACGTCGCCATGAAGATGATCGCGGCGTACGTCGTCGCCTTGGACAGCGCGTTCGCCGCTCCCCGCGCGCCGAACGCCGTCTGGCTTCCGCCGCCGCCGAAGGCGCCGGCGAGGTCCGCGCGCTTACCGGTCTGCAGGAGCACGACCACGATCAGGATGAACGCGACGATGACGTGGAGAACGGTGATGAGGACGGTCATGGCCTGTGCACACCTCGTCCGCGGCGTGAGCGGAAACGAGGGAGGCTAGCACGTGGGGACGGCGGGCGTCCAGGCGCGTTCCTAGGCGGCCGCCTCCACGATTCCCAGGAACGAGGACGCCTCGAGCGAGGCGCCTCCGACCAGGGCGCCCGACACGTCTTCCGCCTCGAAGATCTGCGGCGCGTTCGCGGGAGTCACCGAGCCGCCGTAAAGGATCGGGACGCGGTCCGCGTCGGCTCCGAACCGGCTCGCGAGCGTCCGGCGAATCGTCCCGTGCGCGGCGGCGACGTCGGCGGGAGACGGCGTCCTCCCGGTACCGATGGCCCAGACCGGCTCGTAGGCGACCACCAGGTCGGCTCCCGGGGGAAACGGCGCAGCACCCAGCGCCGCCGCGGCTTGCGCGGCGACCACGTCTTGGGTGAGCCCCGCGTCGCGCTGCTCCTCCGTCTCGCCGAGACAGACGATCGGCGTGAGACCGTGTCGCCGGCACGCGACGACCTTGCGGCCGATCAGCATCTCGCTCTCCCCGAACAACCGCCGACGCTCGGAGTGCCCGACGATGACGTATCGCACGCCCATCTCCCGGAGCATTCCGGCGGCGACCTCCCCGGTGAACGCGCCGGAATCGCGGTCGTGGACGTTTTGAGCCGCGATGGCGAGGGGAGAGCCGGCGGCCGCGTCGAGCGCACGCCGCAGGCAGGGAAACGCCGGGGCGACGGCGGCATCCACGCGATCGAAGGGGAGCGTCCGGACGAGCGCGGCGACGAGCGCTTCCGCCGCCGCCTCCCCGAGGTTCATCTTCCAGTTGCCGACGACGAGGCGGCGGCCGCGCGGTGCGCTCACGCGGCGTCGTCCAGCGCCACGACTCCCGGGAGCGGCAGACCGCTCAGGAACTCGAGCGACGCTCCGCCTCCGGTCGAGACGTGCGTCATCTTCGACGCCACGCCGAACGCGTCCACCGCGGCGCCGGTGTCGCCGCCGCCGACGACCGTCGTGCCGCGGCACCGTGCGAGCGCCTCCGCGACCGCACGGCTTCCCGCGGAGAACGCCGCGACCTCGAAGCGGCCGACCGGACCGTTCCACAGCACCGTGCCCGCCGCCGCGATCTCGTCGGCGAACAGCGCCACGGTCTTCGGCCCGATGTCCATCCCCGCCTCGTCGGCACCGATCGCGACGCCCTCGGTCGTGCGGAGGGCCGCGTCCTCGCCGGGCCGGGCGACGACGTGATCGACGGGGAGGAGGAACCCCTTCCCGTCCCGGGCGACGCGATCGAGCAGCTGCCGCGCCGTGTCGAGGTGATCCTCCTCGACGAGCGAGCGTCCCGTCGGATGCCCCTGCGCACGCAGGAAGGTGTACGCCATCGCTCCGCCGACGAGGAAGCGGTCGACGCGGGGACGCAGGTTGTCGATGAGCTCGATCTTGTCCGAGACCTTCGCCCCACCGAGGATCGCGACGAACGGCGTGTCGGGGGCGCCCAGAAGACGGCCGAGGTAGGTCAGCTCGCCGAGCATCAGCAGCCCCGCGGCCGCCGGCTTCAGCAAGCGCGGCACGCCGACGGTCGAGGCGTGCGGGCGGTGCGCGGTGCCGAACGCGTCGTTGACGTAGGCGTCGCCGAGGGAGGCGAGGGCCCGGGAGAACTCCGGGTCGTTCGCCTCCTCCTCCGCGTGGAAGCGCAGGTTCTCGAGCAGGAGCACGCCTCCCGGCGGGAGCGCCGCGGCGGCGGATGCGGCGTCGGGACCGACACACTCCCGCGCGAAGCCGACCGGAATTCCGAGCAGGCCCGAGAGGTGGGCCGCGACGGGCGCGAGCGAGTACTCGGGCTTCGGCTTTCCCTTCGGCCGCCCGAGGTGCGAGCAAAGGATCACGCGCGCGCCGCCCTCGACGAGGAGACGGACCGTCGGGAGCGACGCGCGGATGCGCGTGTCGTCGCCGATGCGCCCGTCGCGGATCGGCACGTTGAAATCGACGCGACAGAGGATCCGGCGGCCGCTCAACGGGCGGAGGTCCCGCACGCTCATCTTGTCCGGCATCGGCCCTCCGTCAGCGCTTCCTCGTCCGCGCCGCCCGCTTGGCGCGCGGCCTGCCGGAGCGGTGCTTCCGCGCGACGATCGATTCCAGCGCGCGACGCTCCTCGGCGGGGAGCGTGAGGAAGACGGTGCTGTTCCGGCGGATGCGCTCGCGCTTGAGGATGGTCCTCACGGCGGCGGCGACCCGCCCGCGCATGTACGGATCCTCGCGGAGGTAGGCGCGCAGCAGAAGCGGGATCTCGTCGCGCTTGCCGATCAGCTCGATCGCCGCGGGGACCTCGAGCGGCAGACGGCACGACGCGTCGGCGAGCATCGACTGCAGGTCGGCGATCGCGACGCGGCTGCCGATCCGCGCCAGCTCGACGTGGGCCTTCGCGCGCACGCGCTGCATCGTGTCGAACCGCGAGGGCCCGGACCCGTCCGAGCTCGGCGCCACGCGCTCGATGACCGACTTCAACCGGTAGATGAGCGACTTCTCGCCGATGGCTCCGGCGACCTCGACGAGCACCTGGAGCGGAAGCGGCTCGTCGATCTCGTCGAGCGCCTCCGCGAGCCCGCGCACGCGGCGCGGGCCCAGGCCCCGGAGCACCATGCCGGCGCGCGCGCAGTATTCGGGGTCGTTCGCGCGGCGCCGCATCTCCGCGATGATCGAGGACGACACCGCCGGTCCGGCGGCGACGAGGCGGTGGACGGCTTCGTTCCACGAGACGTACTCCGTGGACGCCAGGTCGCGGACGAGCGCCTCGTGCCGCCGCTCGAGCCGACCGCCCGGCGGCACGGCATCGTCGTCGTCGCCGACCTCCGCCGCGCGACGCGCGATCTCCTCCGCCGGATCCTGCCTGAGCCTCCGGAGCAGGCCCCGCCGGGCGGACGGTTTGAGCGCCCGCAGCAGAGCGAAAGCCGCCCCTCGAACCTTGACGTCCTCCTTCACGTCGGTCAGCGTCTCGAGGACGCGCCGGATGGCCGTCTCCTGGCCCGCTTCGTAGAGCTCGAGAAGGCTGTGGATCGCCCCGATCCGAACGTCACGGGCCTTGTCGCGCCGGAGCGCGCGCTCGAGCGCCCCCACGGACTCGGCCGACGGAAACCGTGCGAGACAGCGGGCGGCGATCTCCCGGAGGCGCGGCTCCCGGTCGAGGAGCATCGCGACGAGCGGCTCGCGGCCCCGCGGGTCCTGGATCAGCGCGAGCAGCGGCATCGCATGCGCGCGGATCCGGTCGTTGTCCCCCTCGATGGCGTCGATCAGCGGTCCCACCGAGGCGGACCCGATGATCGAAAGCCGCGCGCGGGCGCGATCCACCTGCCTCGGTCGACGGCTTCCGAGTCGCCTCACCAGCTCAGGGACTTCGGTTGCCCGTGGCCGAAGCGTCATCTAGAGTGAATCCGACGTCCGATCGCCACGACGACGCGCGGACGAGAAAACTGTCGATCCGAGGACACCCGTGAGCGAAGCGCGCGGATTATGAAACGCCCCTCCGGCGAAGTCAACGGCTCGCACCGATCGATCTCGTCGCGCGTGCGCATCGTCGTCGCTTCCGCCTTGTTGCTCGCCGGGCTCGCGTGCGGCGGATCGGAGAGCCGCGCGGAGCGGTTGTGGCATCGGGCGCTCGGCGAGGTCGACAAGGGTGACGTTCCGCACGCGATCGAGTTGCTGCAGAAGATCATCGACGACTACCCGGATACGCCGATCGCGGACAAGGCGCGGGATCAGATCATCGTCTATCGCGGGCTCGTCACGGCGGTGCAGAGCTACCCGATCCGCCGCGCGCGCGAACTGATGGTGCAGATCGCGCGCGC
>DATKHQ010000332.1:0-3602 GCA_035510175.1 Candidatus Sulfotelmatobacter sp.
GGCCACCCGGGTCTCGGTCCCGAGCGCGGAGAGGGCGCCCGCCTCGGCCTCGGTGAGGCCCCGGAACAATTCGGTTTGCGGCTTGGGCATGGCGTGGCTCCTAATTCACGTACCGGGTGTGGAGCTTCTCCCGGGTCGGAACGTCGAGGTACGACTCGGCGGCGGCTTGCTCGACCCGAACGTGGCGCTCGATCTCGCTCTTGAGCACCGCGATCGGGATGCGGGTCGCCTCGGGAGGCGCAGCGAGGTCGCCGGCGAAGAACCGGGGCGGATCGAGCGCGATCGGCCGGCCGGACTTGATCTCGGGTCGTGCGTCGTTCTCGCTGAGCGCCTTCCTCAGGCACACGGCCGAGACCGCGAAGGTGAGGAAGCTCATGCACAGCAGCGTCAGCAGCATCATCATGTCGGGGCCTCCTTGTGAGCGCGGCAGCGCACGGTCCTCGTGCACCTCGCGTGCCAGCCGCTACGGGACAAGTCGTGTCCGTTATCGACCGCGGAACGGCGCGCCACAATAGGCGCAGGCGGAATCCGGATCGTCGCCGCCCTGACGGATCGTCATGACGCGACCGACGGTCTGTCAGGTCGGCCGAGAGGAGCGCCAAGCGGGCATCGTGAGCATCCGGCGATGGGGAATGCCGACGACGCTGGCCGTGGGGGTCACCGCGGCGGTCGTCGCGGCGAGCCTGGGAAGCGCCACCTTCTACTCGACGCGCCACTACCGGTCGCTTCTCGAATCCGCGCGCGCCAGCGCGTTGGCACAGGGGCAGCTCATCTACGCGGCCCTCGAGCATCAGATGCTCGAGCACGACCGCAGCCTGCTTTCCGGCATGATCGAGACGTTCGGGAGGGAGAAGGGGGTCGAGAAGGTCGTGCTGCTCGACCGCGAGGGGCGCGTGCGCTTTTCGAGCCGGCCGGCCGAGCCCGAAACGCGACTCTCCCTCGAGTCCGAGACGTGCCAGGTCTGCCACCGTCTCCCCGCGGAGAAGCGGGAGACGAGCCAGGTGATCGAGACCGGCGGGGGCAAGGTGCTGCGGACCGTGGTCCCCATCCGCAACCACGCGGCGTGCTTCGGGTGCCACGACAGGAGCCACCGGATCAACGGGATCATCCTCGTGGACCTCTCCACCGCCGACATCCGCGCGGCGATGGACCGCGACCTCCTCTGGATGGGAGCTTTCAGCGCGGTGATCGCGCTGCTCCTGCTCGGCGCGATCACGCTCGTCGTCCGCATGGTCGTGACCCGCCGCCTCCAGCGTTTCGAGGCGGAGGCGCGCCGGATCGCCTCGGGCGACCTCGGGCAGCGCGTGCGCGTCGGCGGGTCGGACACGCTCGCGTGGCTCGGCGAGGACTTCAACGCGCTGGCGGACACCATCACCGGCCTGCTGAGGGACGTCCACGGCCAGCGGGAGCAGCTCGAGACCGTGATCAACGGCATCGACGACGCCATCGTCGTGCTGGACCCGGACCGGCGCGTGATCGCCGCGAACGATGCATTCCTCCGCCGGACCGGGGGGAGCCGCGAGCGGCTGCTCGGCTCGACCTGTCACGAGACGGTGATCGGGACGTGCGGGGCGGGGGACTGTCCGACGCTGCGATGCCTCCAGACCGGCGAGGGACAGGTGCGGATCTTCGAGCGGCGCGATCCCTCGGGCTCGATCGTCTGGGAGGAGGTGCACGCGTCGCCGATCCGGCGGAGCTCGGGCCAGGTCGTCCAGGTCGTCGAGGTCTGGCGCGACATCTCCGAGCGTCGCGCCGCGGAGGCGCGCCTGGCCGAGTCCCATCGCCTCGCGTCGCTCGGGATGCTCGCCTCCGGCTTCTCCCACGAGCTGAACACGCCGCTGGCGACCGTCCTCACGTGCGTCGAGGGAATCCAGCGTGCCGCCCGCACGGGAGACGGGGCCGATCCCGAGTGGCGCCGGATCGAGGAGAGCGCCTCGATCGCGCGCGAGCAGCTCCTGCGCTGCCGCGGGGTGACGCAGCACTTCCTGCGCCTCTCGCGAGGCCGCGACGCGGGCGACTGCCTCGTGGACCTCGCGGCGGCGTGCGCCGCGGTCGGCCGGCTCATCGAGCCGACCGCCCGCGCCAACGGTGTCCGGGTCGTCGTCGAGCCGGGAGCGCCGGGGCTCGTCGTGCGCGTCAACGAGGCGGACCTCCAGCACGTCCTGCTCAACCTGCTCCTCAACTCGATCCAGGCGTGCGCCCACGAGGGCAGGGTGCGCCTCGCCGTCGTCCCGGGCGATCCGGTGCGCATCGAGGTCGTCGACGACGGCTGCGGGATCTCGCCCGACAACCTGAAGCGGATCTTCGAGCCCTTCTTCAGCGAGCGCCGGGGCGGAACGGGGCTCGGGCTGTTTCTCTCCCTCGAGTTCGTGCGTCACTGGGGTGGGGACATCAGGGTGCGCAGCGCGCCGGGACGCGGGTCCACGTTCGAGGTCGTGCTCCCCGCCCCGGGCGCGTCGTCGCCGCTGAGAATCCTCTCGTGATGTCGGGCCTCGTGCTCCTCGTCGACGACGACGGGACGTTCCGCACGGTCCTCTCGAGCGAGCTCGAGCGGATCGGCCTCGCGGTCGAGCGCGCGGGTACGGGCGAGGAGGCGATTGCGGCCGTGGCGAAGCGCGAGCCCGACGTCGTCCTGCTCGACCTCGAGCTCCCCGACAGGAACGGTCTCGACGTGCTCCGGGTCCTGCGGGAGACGCATCCCGCGGCCCAGGTCGTCATGCTGACGGGACACGGCTCGATCGACACGGCGATCGAGGCGATCCGGCGCGGAGCCTTCGACTACGTGGCCAAGCCCTGCCCCTTGGACGAGCTCGAGGTGCGGATCCAGCGGGCGCTCGAGCGCCGCGCGCTCCTGACCCGCACGAGCCTGCTCGAGCGCGCCCTCACGCCCTCCGATCCGACCGGCGCGTTCCTCGGCGACAGCCCGGCGTTCGCCGCCGCGCGGGAGCTGCTGAGCCGGGTGGCCCCGAGCGACTCGAGCGTGCTGATTTCCGGGGAGACGGGCTCCGGGAAGGAGATGGCGGCGAAGCTCCTCCATGCGCGCAGCCCGCGGCACGGCCGGCCGTTCGTCGTCGTCGAGTGCGCCGCCCTCCAGGAGGACCTCCTCCAGAGCGAGCTGTTCGGGCACGAGCGCGGCGCGTTCACGGGGGCCGACCGCGCGAAGCCCGGTCTGTTCGAGGTGGCGAACGGCGGGTCGATCTTCCTCGACGAGATCGGCGAGGTCAGCCCCGCCGCCCAGGTGAAGCTCCTGCGTGTCCTCGACGCCTCGACGTTCCGCCGCGTCGGCGGGACCGCCGAGCTGCACGTGGACGTGCGGGTGATCGCCGCGACAAATCGCGACCTCACGGCGCTCGTGCGCCAGGGCCTCTTCCGCGAGGACCTCTACTATCGCCTGCGCACGATCGCGGTCGAGATGCCTCCGCTGCGCGCGCGGGCGGGGGACGTCGAGCTGCTCGCCGGCCACTTCGTCCGGCGCCTGAACGCCCGCTACGGTTTCGAGAAGCGGATCGGCGCCGAGGCGATGGCGCTCCTGCACCGCCATCCCTGGCCGGGAAACGTCCGCGAGCTCCTTCACGCGGTCGAGGCGGCGGCGATCCTGTGCA
>DATKHQ010000333.1:0-19466 GCA_035510175.1 Candidatus Sulfotelmatobacter sp.
CTTCTTGCTCGGCTCCACGGATACCGCCTCGCAGCGAAGAATAGGGATTGTCGTGGGTGAGGAAAAAGCAGAACGCCCCCGGTTGCGGATGGTCCCTTGTCCCGGGAGTCTCGTGAAGACCTGTCCTCTTCTTCGCAGCGAGGCGGTATCCGGGGAGCCGAGCAAGAAGAAGAGGACAGGTCTTCAGAACAGCTCGAGGTAGGAGACGAGGTCGTCGGCCTGCTGCGACGTCATGTGGAACTGGAAGCGGCTGTTGTAGTGGTCCACGACATCACGGAGCGTGGGCAGGGAATTGTCGTGGAAGTACGGGGCCGTGTGCTTGACGCCCCGCAGCGCCGGGGTGTCGAAGGCGTTGAGGTCGAGCAGATCGCCGGTAAGCGCGGCCCGGCCGGGATCGGGGGTCTCCACGATCTGCACGACGCCGTCGGGTCGCCGGAAGGCCAGACGAAGGAGGGGGAGATTGCTGCGATTCGCCTCGCTGACGAACACGTTCTGGAAACGGGACCGGGAGGGATCGGTCGGGGAGTCGGCGAGCTCGCCGTCGTGGCAGGACCGGCAGTGCAGGTCGAACTGGAGCTTTCCACGCTGCGCCGCAGAGCTCTGCACCGGAACGCTGAACCCCGGCTCCTTCGGGACCGGGTCGCTCGCGTCTTCCAGGGCGCGAATCCGCTGCGGGTAGTACACCTCCGCCTCGAAGGCGCGCAGCGCGTCGAGCTCCCGCGCCTGCGGCGCGTGCGTCGCTTGCATGTGGTCGCGGATCGCACCGGCCGCCTGGTCCTGGAGCGTCGGGGAGCGCCCGTCCGCGAGGTACGGTGCCGTCAGGTCCACGTTGACGATCGTCGGCACGGCGCGCCAGACCGTGATCGTCCGACGCTTCGGCGCATCCGCGAGGCTCACGTTCGGGGCGAGCGGGATCGTCACGCGGAACAGTGCGTGCGCGCGGAGCGTAGTGTAGTCGCGTCCGGCGCCGTCGTCGCTGTCGATCGCCCGGAACAGCGGATGGGAGGGGTCGAGCTGGAAGCGCTGCTCCACGAGCGCCGGGGACATCGTGAACTCGTTCCGCGGGTCGTGGCATGTCGCGCACGTTCTCCCGTTGCCGCCGAACGTCTCGTGGAAGAACAAGTCCTCGCCGAGCTCGTATGAGACCGAGCGGGGAGTCTGGCGATCCGTGTTCGCGGCGGGGGGCGCCCCGCTCGTGACCGCGAGGACCGCGGCTGTGATGACGACCGCGGGCGCGCTGATCGCCCGCGCGAGCGCGCTGCTTCGCACGACGCCTTCTCCGTTCCCCCGGCCGACTCATGTACTCCGGTGCGGCGAAGACGTCAACCGGCGGAGTCCCCGCGCGCCGGTCGTCGCGATCGTCGGCGTTGTCGGCGGCGGCCCTCTGGACGCCGCGTACCGGTCTGGGCGAGACTTCCGCCGATCTCGTGGACGCTGACGCGGAGGCCATGCCCGTGACGCTCCGGACCGGACCGGGCCCCCTCGGCCTCGCGCTGTGCACTCTGCTCGCGGTGTGCGCGCTCGTTCCCGCCGAGGTCCACGGCTCGGGGGCGGTGGCCGCGGCGCTTCTCGTCACGCTCCTGGCCGCGGCGACCTCGGCGCAGGCGTCCCGGACGACCGCATCGTCGCTCGTCTGGCTGTTCCTGCCTTTGGCCCTCCTCGCGGTGCGCCTGTCGGTTGCCCCCGGCGCGGGGGTCGAGCCGGTGTCCTGGATCGTGCTCGCGGTGGCCGCGGGCCTCGCCACGGCGGCGGCGCCCCGGCCCCTCGAGGCGATCCCCTGGTGCGCCGCGGCCCTCGTCGCGGTCGAGGGGGGGCGCGCCCTGTACGAGGCCGCCTGGGGCCTTTCGCACTGGGCGGCCCAGTTGCGGGAATCGGCACCCTCCGGCGACTCGCTGTTCGTGCTCGGCAGGCTCGAGCAGGGAAGGCCTTATGGAGGGTTCTCGACCCCCGCGGCGCTCGGCGGATTCCTGGCGCTGATGCTCCCGGCAGTAGCGGCCTGGTCCTTCGGCCTGCGAGGGCGCGCGCGATGGGCCGGGCTTGCCTGCGCCGGGCTCGGCGCCGCCGGCCTCGCCTCGACGCGCTCGGTGGGGGCGCTGGGAGCGCTGGCGGGGGCCCTGTTGCTGGCCGGTGCCCGGGGGCGCGTGGCGCCGCGGCTCGTCGCGATCGTGGCGGGGTCGATCGGGGTGTGCCTCCTCGTCGCGGGTTTGATCCGCCCCGATGCGGTGTTCGCACCGTTCAGGCAGGACAGCCCGTGGCGCCTGCGCGCCGGAAACGTTCGCATCGCCGCGGCGATCGCTGCGGATCATCCGATCCTCGGCGCCGGACCGGGCGGGTACGCTCAGGCGTTCCCCGCGTACCGCGGAAAAACGGACAACGAATCGCGTCACGCGCACGACCTCCCGGCGGAGCTCCTCGCGGAGTGGGGCCTTCCCACCGGCAGCGCGCTCGGCGCGATCTTTTTCGTCGCGTTCCTGGCGCCGCTGTTCGGCGCGCGGGGGCAACCCCGCACCTTCTCCTCGGGAGCCGCGGTCGGCCTCGCGGCATTCGCGCTCCACAACCTCGTCGACTTCACGGCGTTCCTCCCGTCGGTTCTCTTGATCGCCTGCGTGATGCGCGGTCTGCTCGCGGCCGAACCCGCTCCGATTCCCGTCCGCCTCGGCCGGAGAGCGGCCTGGGTCCTCCCGGTGCTCGCGGCTGGCCTCGTCGTCACGGGGTCCGGGCTCGCGCGCGATGCGCTTCACGAGGCCAAGGCCGCCGCGGCGGACGGAGACCACGCGGGGGCGCTCACGGAGGCCCAGAGTGCGATGTCGGCCGCGCCGTGGGACGCCGACGCACGGATGTTCGCCGCCCAGGCCCTCATGGCGCTCCAGATCTGGGACGAGGCGCTGACGGAATGCGATCGCGCCGTGAGGCTCGCGCCGCAGCGCGCCGCGGCGCGCGCGCTCCGGGCCCGCGCGCGGCTCGCACGGCAAGATCCCGCGGGTGCCTACGCCGACCTGGTCGAGGCGGTGCGGCTGTACCCGGAGATGTCCGAGTACGCGTCGCAGCGTGACGAGGCGGCGGGCTGGCTGCGCAAGGCGAGCGAGGGAGCGCGGCGGTGATCCCGATCCTCGTAGCGCTGACCCTGGCGCTCGCCACGCTCGGCGACGGGGGGATGTCCCCGTTCAGCCTGCTCGCGCAGCACCTCGCCGTCCTTGCCGCGATCCTGATCGCGTTGTTCCGCACCCCGTCCGCGTTCGGCCCCGACCGTGCCCCCGCCCGCGCGTGGCTCGCGTTCGCCGCTCTCGCCGCCCTCGGCGCGCTCGGTGCGCCCTACGCCTACGGCGCCTGGCTCGTCCTCGTGGATCTGACGGTCTGCGGTGCGCTCGCCTGGCTCGTCGCGCGAGAGCCTGGACCGATGCGGGTCGCCCTTCCCGCGACGATCGGGGCGCTCGCTGCGATGCACGGGATCGCCGCGGTCGTGCAGAAGCTCGGGGGCACCTCGCGACCCGCGTCGACGTTTCTCAATCCGAACCATCTCGCCGCGTGGCTGTGCGCCGCCGTCCTCCTGCTCGCCGGAGTCGTCGCCGATCGCCTCGCCCGACGCGCGGCGCGGGGACTCGGCTCTGCTTCGATCGCGATCGCCCTGGCCGGGGTCTTCGTCACCGGGTCGCGCGGAGCGGTGGTCGGCCTGGCCGCCGGCGGGATAGCACTCGCCGCCACGAGCTGGATCACCCTTTCCGCCGCGGTCCGGCGGCGCATGCTCCTGGGCGTCGCCGCCGGGGTCGCGGTCGCTTCCATCGGCGTCGCGCTGCGCTTCGAGACCGATTCCGACCCGTACCGCTTCCACCGGACGAGAATCTGGCGGGCCTCGCTGGGCGCGCTCGCGCGCTCGCCGCTGCGGGGAACGGGGCCGGGGCAGTTTGTCTCCGCCGCCCCGAATCTGAACTTCCCGCTCGAGGACACGCCCCTCCGATTCGGCCGCGTCTTCCACTCGCCCCACTCGGACGCGCTGCGGGCGTTCTGCGAATTCGGGACGCCGGCCGGGATCGTGGCGTTCGCGGGAGCTTTTCTGTTCGCGACGTCGTTCTGGCGGCGGAGACCGGAGGCGAGCGGGATCGAGCGGGGCGCGTTCGCGGCGGTCGTGGCCCTCGGCTCGCAAGGGTTGATCGACGACCTCTCGTCGCGCCCCGCGATCACCGTCGCGGCGGCAGCGCTGGCGGGCCTCGCGGTGGCTCGACCGCGACCGAGCGTCGCCCCCCCGCGCAGGATCGTCATCGCCTCGGCCGCGCTGCTCGCGACACTCGCGCTCGGCGCCGGGGAGGTCGCCGGGTTCCTGGGCTGGTACAACGGGCAGCGCCTGCCCCCCGGTCGCCTCGATCCGGCGGGCCTCGCACGCCTCGGGCGCGCGATCTCGTGGAATCCGATCCAGCCCGATCTCTGGCGGCGGCTCGCGCTCCACGAGATGGGAGACGCGCGCTCGTGGACGGTCGACGGGTACGCACGAGCCCGGGAGGCGTCGGAGCGGGCGCGCCGTCTGCAGCCCGCGGACGCCACGTTCGCGCGTGGGGCCGCGCGCGTCGAGGCGGAGGCGTGCCACACGCTCTTCCCGTTCGAGACCACCCGTGCCCGGGCGGAGGCGCTCTACGGCGAGGCCGAGGCCCTGGCGCGAACCGATGCGACGATTCCCCTCGAGGCGGCGATCTTCGCGTTCCAGGCGGGGGACGCCTCCGGAGCCAGGCGCGCCGCCGAGCGCGCGCTCAGGATCGAGCCCAACGGCTCCGTGCCCCGGATCTGGCTGGCGCGCGCCCTCCTCGAGGAGGAGGGGAAACCGGCGGTCGAGCGCGCGCGGAAGCTGCTCGACGAAGCGGCATCGGTCGCGCTGCCGGCGGGGACCGCGCCCTCGTCCCCGTACGAGGCCACGCTGCGCGCGGTCGATTCGGAGCTCCTCGCGGCCGCGCGGCGCACCCTCGATGCCGTCGCGGCGCGCTGAGGGACTCATGCCCACCTTCTCCGTCATCACCCCGACCTTCAACCGGGCGCACACGTTGCCGCGGGTGTGGGAGAGCCTGCGGGCGCAGACGTACCCGTCGTTCGAGTGGGTGGTCGTGGACGACGGCTCGACGGACGGGACCGGTGCATTGGTCGCGGGCTGGGCCGCGCACGCGCCGTTCCCCGTTCGCTACCTGAGGCAGGAGAACCGGGGCAAGCACGTCGCGGTGAACCGTGGTGTCTCGGCGTCATCGGGAGAGATGATCGTCGTTCTCGATTCGGACGACGCCTGCGTTCCCAGCGCGCTCGAGCGTTTCGCGTTCCACTGGCGGTCGATCCCCGAGCAGCGCCGCGGGGAGTTCTACGCGATCGTCTGCAACTGCGTGGACCCCGAAGGCCGGCTGGTCGGAGATCCCTTCCCCGCCGCGGTGATCGACGCGCGCGGTCTCGACGTGCGCTATGTGTGGAGGGTCCGTGGGGAAAAGTGGGGAACCGTGCGCGCCGAGCTGTTGCGCGAGACGCCGTTTCCCGAGAAGCCCGAGCGGATGCGCATGCCGGAGAGCATCGTCTGGGACCGTCTGGCGCAAAAGTACTCCGCGCGCTTCGTGAACGAGGCTCTGCGCGTCTACTATCTTGAGCCCGGCGAAGGGTCGCTCGGATCGCCCGGGGATCCGGCGCGCTACGCGTGGGGCAGCATGCTGCAGCACCGCATCGTCCTGGACGAGCACCTGGACTACTTCCGGGCCGCGCCGCTCGCGTTTCTCACCGCGGCGGCTCACTACGTACGGTTCTCCCGCCACGCGGGGGTCGCCGGGCGGGACCAGCGGCGCGCGCTGTCGCACCGCGGCGCCCGGTTCTTGTGGTGGATGGCCGCACCCGCGGGGTGGGCGGCGTGGGCGATCGACAGGAGCCGGCGTTGGATCTCGAGCTGAGGGCTTTGCGGTCGATCACGACGCGACTTCCGCGCGTGACCGGCGCCGGGATCCTCGGAAACGTCGTGCGCGATTTCTACGCGCGGCGTGATCGCTCGCCCGTCGTCGTCCCGGTTCGAGGCGTGCTCATGGAGCTCGACCCCGCCGAGAACGTCGACGGGAACCTGCTCTTCTGTCCACAGCTGTACGACCGGCGCGAGCTCCAAGTGCTCCTCGCGGCGCTCCGCCCGGGCGACGTGTTCGTCGACGTGGGGGCGCACATCGGCCTCTACGCGCTCCTCGCCGCGCGCCGCGTCGCGCCCGGTGGCCGCGTGATCGCGATCGAGGCCGATCCGCAGACCCACGCGCGGCTGGCCGGAAACGTTCGGCGGAACTCCGGCCTCACGGTCGAGACCGTGTGTGTCGCGGTGTCCGACACCGATGGACGAGCGCGTCTCGCCCTCAACACCACCGGCAATCGAGGCGGCAACTCCTTGCTCGTCGGCGGCAACGACGCGATCGAGGTGACCTGTCGACGCTTGGCGGACGTCCTCGCCGACCAGGGTGTCGAGAAGGTCGACGGCATGAAGCTCGACGTCGAGGGGATGGAATTTCGGGTGCTCCGCCGGTTTCTCGCGGATGCCCCTGCGGCCCTCCGGCCGCGCGTCGTGGCCCTCGAGCACCAGGCGCACTGGATCGCCGACGCGGGCGGGGACGCCGTGGAGCTGCTTGCCGGAGCAGGGTACCGCACCGTCCTGGCGACCCGGCTGAATCGCGTCATGGTGCACGGTTGAGAGGCGCCCCCGAGCCCGGCGTCTCCTGGAAGGCGATGCGCGACGCGGCCTTGCAACGGTTCGGCGGGGGCTTGCTCGGCGCGCTGTGGATGGTGGGGGCGGGCGCCGCCGCGTCGCGCGTGGCGGCGACGGTCAAGGACATCGTCGTCGCGCACCGCTTCGGCACGTCCGATGCGTACGACGCGTACCTGTTCGCGTTCGCGGTCCCGGTTTTCCTCGCGGGGTCGTTCCGGAGCGCGTTCTTCTCCGCCTTCGTCCCGCGATTCCTCGATGCCGGCGTCCGCCGCGGACCCCGGGAGGCGTCCGATCTCCTGCGGAAGAGTCTGACGGTGCAGATCGGCGTGCTGGTCGGCCTCGCAGCACTGCTCGCTGCGCTCGCGGTCCCGATCGTCTCGCTCATCACGCGGGGCTTTTCGCCGGAGAAGGCCGAGCTGACTGCCCGGCTCATGCGGGCGCTCGTCCCGTTCGTCGTGCTCGACGGGATCGCCGGGATTTACGGATCGACGCTGAACGCACGGCGGCGCTTCGCCGCCGCCGCGCTGGTGTCGACCCTGCCGCCGCTGGCCTCGCTGGCCGCCGTGGTCGCCCTGGCGACGCCGCTCGGCGTCAATGCCCTGGTCCTCGGCACGCTCGCCGGCGCGGCGCTGGAGCTCCTCGCTTCGGCCTCGCTGGTACGCCGCGAGGGTCTGAGCGTCGCGCCGACGCTCTCCCCGTACGACCCGGATGCGGCAGCTCTGTTCCGGGGGTTCGGAATCCTGGCCTGGGGCGCCATGTTGATGTCCGCGAATACCGTGGTCGATCAGGCGATGGCGACCGCCGCGGGCTCCGGGAGCATCGCCGTGATCGGGTACGGAGCGAAGATTCCCGCCGCCGTCCTCGGCCTCGCCGGCGTAGCACTCGGCGCGGCGACGCTGCCGCACTACGCCGAGATGGCGGCCGCCAAGCAATGGGACGAGATCTCCCGGTCGCTCCGCCGGCACGCGATCCGTATCGGGCTCGTGGCCCTCGCGGGCGCGTGCGCGCTCGCCGCGGTCTCACGCCCGCTCGTGGGCCTGCTCTTCCAGCACGGGAAATTCGACGCCGCGGACACCGGGCGCGTCGCCGCGGTGCAGGCCTTCTACGCCTTGCAGCTTCCGGGGTACCTCGTCGGGATCGTCGCGGCGCGCGTGTTGAACGCGCTCGGCCGCGACCGCTGGATCCTCGCGGTCTCCGCGCTCAACTTCGTCCTGAACATCGGCGGGAACTGGCTCCTGCTGCGATGGATCGGCCTTCCCGGCATCGCGCTGTCGACCGCGACCTTCTACACCGTCGCCGCCGTCGTCCTCCTGACGCTGTGCCGGCGCGCGCTGCGCGAGAACCGTCGCAAGGGGCACGCACCCGCCTGAGCGTCAGACGCCATGGGCTTCACGCCAGGCCTGCAGGACGAGAACGTCCCAGAGGTAGTAGTGCCAGTTGCGGCGCCCGCTGAGATGCTCCTCCCACTTCTCGCGCACCGGCGCGGGGTCGATCAGCCCCTCGCGCCGGAGCCGCTGCTCCGAGATCAGCTCCTCGGCCCACTCGCGCAGCGGCCCGCGGAGCCACTGGTCGATCGGCAGGCCGAACCCCATCTTCGGGCGGTCGACGAGCGCGCGGGGGAGGTGGCGGTAGAGAACCTGGCGCAGGGCCCACTTCGTGCCGCCATCCCTCACCTTCAGCGCCAGCGGAAGCGTCCAGGCGTACTCGACGACCCGGTGGTCGAGCAGCGGAACGCGGGCCTCGAGCCCCACGCTCATGCTGGTGCGGTCGACCTTGACCAGGATGTCGTCCGGGAGGTACGCGAGCATGTCGTCGAACATGAGCGGATGCTGCGGATCCGGAAAGCCGGCGGGGACCGCGACGCCGTCCGCGAGCCTCGGCCGCTCCGCCGCCCCCCGGATCAGCATCTCCGGGTGCTTCCAGTGGGAGAGGAGGTCGAGGTAGACCGCGTGCCCGTCGGGAAGTGCCAACAGCTCCGCGAGCTTGGCGAGCTTGTCGCCGCCCGCACCGCCGCTCCCGTATCTCCGCAACAGCGGGTCCGCGAAGGCGGACAGCCGGTTCGCGGTACCGACTGGTACGGCACCGAGCACCGCGGCGAGCGCGCGCCGTGCCGCGCCGGGAAGGCGGCCGAGCGCCCGCCAGAGGTCCGCGAACAGCGCGTAGCGCTTGTACCCGGCGAATAGCTCGTCGCCTCCGTCTCCGGACAACGAGACCGTGACGTGCCGGCGGGCCAGCGCGCTCACCAGGAGTGTCGGCACCTGCGAGGAGTCCGCGAACGGCTCGTCGAATAGCGCGGCGATGCGCGGCACGGTCTCGAGCGCCTCAGGGGCCGTCACCACGTGCTCGGTGTGCTCGGTGCCGAGGTGCCGTGCCACGTCGCGCGCCCACGGGCTCTCGTCGTACTCCTTCTCGGCGAACCCGATCGTGAACGTCTTGACCGGGCCGGAGGCCTGCGCGCGCATCAGGGCCACGACGAGCGAGGAGTCGATGCCGCCGGAGAGGAACGCGCCGAGGGGGACGTCGGCGATCATCCGGAGCGCGACCGACTCGCGCAGCCTGCGCTCCAGCTCGTCGACGGCCTCCGTCTCGGTCCCCGCGAACGGGTGCGCGAGCCCCTCGCGGGCGACGGCGGCAAGCGACCAGTAGGCCCTCGGGCGTCCCTCGCCGTCGCGCGGCCGGCCGGAGAGATCGAACGTGCGGATGCACCCCGGCTCGAGCTTGCGAAACCCCTCGAACGCCGCGTAGGGCGCCGGGACGTAGTTGAACCGGAGAAAGCTCGCCAGCGCCCCCGGATCGAGCGCCGCGGAGAACGCGGGGTGGCGCCGCAGGGCCGTCATCTCGGAGCCGAACAGGAGCGCGCCGCCGGACCATCCCCAGTAGAGTGGCTTGATTCCGAGACGGTCGCGGACGAGGTGCAACGTGCGCTCGGTCCGGTCCCACAGTGCGATCGCGAACATCCCCACGAAGCGGTTCACCGCGGCTTCCAGACCCCACGCCTCGATCGCGGCGAGCATCACCTCGGTGTCGGAGTGGCCCCGGAACCGCGCCCCCGCGGCCGAAAGCTCCCGCGAGAGCTCTCCGAAATTGAACACCTCCCCGTTGAACGCGATCACGAACCGTCCGCTCGCCGAATGCATCGGCTGGTGCCCCTCGACCGAGAGATCGACGATCGCCAGGCGGCGGAAGGCGAGACCGATCCCCGCCGCGGGGTCGTGCCAGGCGCCCTCGTCGTCGGGGCCGCGGTGCGCCAATGCCGCCGCCATGGCCGAGAGTCGCTCGGGCCACGCGCCTGGCGGAGTACCGGGATCGAACGCGCCCGCGAGGCCGCACACCGCTTCGCTCCTCCTTCGCGGCGCGCATTCTAGTCGTCACGGCGCCGCGTGTTAGCATCCGCCGCGCGAGCCTTCGCGCGCAGCGGTTCCCGGTGAAACTTCTATTCTTCATCGCCTCCTTGCAATGTGGCGGCGCCGAGCGCGTGAGCGCCACGCTGTGCAACCGCTGGGCGGAAACGGGCTGGGACGTCACGATTGCGACGTTCGACGACGGCTCGGACCCACCGTTTTTCCCGCTCTCCCCGCGCGTCCGCCACGTCACGCTCGACCTGAAGCGCCGCTCGACGGGGATCGCGTACTCGATCGCCAACAACCTGCGCCGCATCCCGAAGCTGCGGCGATTCGTGGCGCGGGAGCGGCCGGACCGGATCGTCTCGTTCATCGACGGCACCAACGTTCTCGTCCTGATTGCGGCGAAGGGGACAGGGATTCCGGTGGTCGTGTCGGAGCGGATCGATCCGTCGCAGCATCCGATCCCGGCACCCTGGCGCTGGCTGCGGCGGATCACCTATCCGTGGGCGCGCGCGATCGTGCTTCAGACGCGCTCCGCGGCGGCGCACTGGCCCGCGTCCTGGGCGCGACGGATCGAGGTCGTTCCAAACCCGGTTCCGAGGCTCGCTCCCGGCCCCGCCGCCTCGACGGTCGAATCGTCGGGCCGACCGTGTCTCATCGTCGGAATGGGCCGTCTCGAGCCGCAAAAAGGGTTCGACCTGCTGATCCGCGCCTTCGCCCGGATCGCCTCCGTCCGCCCGGACTGGACTCTCAGGATTCTTGGAGACGGCCCCGAGCGGGCCGCCCTCGAGCGCGAGGCCCGGGAGTCGGGGGTCGCCGAACGGATCCACCTCACCGGACGCGAGGCGGACGCAGCCGGAGTCCTGCGCCGCGCCGACCTGTTCGTGCTGTCGTCGCGCTACGAGGGATTCCCGAACGCCCTGTGCGAGGCGATGGCGTGCGGCCTGCCCGTCGTCTCGTTCGACTGCCCGAGCGGTCCCGCGGAGATCATCCGCGACGGAGTGGACGGCTTGCTCGTCCCCCGGGAGGACGTTCCCGCGCTCGCGTCGGCGATCGCCCGGCTGATCGACGACCCACCGCTCCGCCGCGCGCTCGCGCAGCGGGCGGCCGAGGTATCGGATCGCTTCTCCGTGGAGACGATCGCGGCCCGATGGGACGCGATCCTGGCGGGCGCATGAGCGGCCACGCCGCGGAGCTCTCACGCGGGGAGCGTTTCGGGTTCGGCGCGAACTGGAAGCGCTTCCTCGCCCTCGTCGACGAGGATCGGATCGCGCGGGCGCGGACGTCGCTGTCGGCGTCCCTCGCCGCGCCGGACCTGAACGGGAAACGCTTCCTGGACGCGGGGTGCGGCAGCGGGCTCTTCTCGCTCGCGGCGCTGCGGCTTGGGGCGACGGTCGTGTCGTTCGACTACGATCCGGCGTCGGTCGCCTGCGCGGAGGAGCTGCGCCGCCGGTTCGCGGGGGAGGGGAGCGGCTGGACGATCCGCGAGGGATCGGTTCTCGATGAGTCCTTCCTGGCTGCGCTCGGAACGTTCGACATCGTCTACTCCTGGGGCGTGCTCCACCACACCGGGGCCCTCTGGACGGCCGTCGATCTCGCAGCGGGGCGCGTCGGTCCCGGCGGCTCGCTCGTGATCGCGATCTACAACGACCAGGGTCCGGTCAGCCGGCGGTGGCTCGCGGTCAAGACCGCGTACAACCGCCTGCCCCGGGCGCTGCGCTTTCTGGTCGTCGTGCCCTCGTTCGCGGTGCTCTGGGGGCCGCGGTTCGCGATCGAGACGCTGCGGCTTCACCCCGGCCGCGCGTGGCGAGAGTACGCGACGACCAGCCGCGGGATGTCTCCGTGGCGGGACGTCGTGGACTGGGTCGGTGGCCTCCCGTTCGAGGTGGCGCGGCCGGACGAGGTCGTGGCGTACTGCGCGCGACGCGGGTTCGAGCCCCGCTCGGTCACGACGCAGGGGCGCGGCCACGGATGCAACGAGTTCGTCTTCCGGCGGGCCCGCCAAGAGGTTTGACGTGGAGCAATCACGGATCTGGGAGTACTTCCAAGGCGAGGGGGCGGAATCTTTCCGCCACGCGCGCCCGCGCCTCGCTCACCTCGCGGGATTGATCGCGCCGGGCTCCGACGTGCTCGACATCGGCGTCGGTGACGGGACCTTCGCGCGCCTCGCCGCCCGCCACGGCCTGACGATCCACATACTCGATCCGGATGCCGCGGCGATCGAGCGGGCGAAGACCGAGCTGTCCCTGGGAGACCGTGCGCGCGCCGGGTTCGGACAGAGCATCCCGTGGCCGGACGAGTCGTTCGACGCCGTGGTGCTCTCGGAAGTGCTCGAGCACCTCGACGATCAGACGCTCTCCGGAACGCTCGGCGAGGTGGCGCGCGTCCTGCGCCCGGGGGGGCGCCTCATCGGGACCGTTCCGGCCGACGAGCGCCTCGAGGAGCAGCTCGTGGTCTGCCCGCACTGCGCGCGCCGGTTCCACCGGTGGGGGCACGCGCAGTCGTTCTCGCCCGAGCGCATGTCGCTGCTGCTGTCCACACGGTTCGCTCCGGTCGAGGTTTCGCGGCGATGGTTCATCGCGTGGGACCTGCTCAACTGGAAGGGGCGGCTGCAGGGGATGACGCGGCGGGCGTTGGCACTTTGCGGTCGATGGGGGTCGGGACACAACCTGGTGTTCGTGGCGACGAAACCGCAGTCTCAGGGCTCGGTGTAGAGCGCCTCGAACGCGTCCGCCACGGCGTCGAGCCCGAAGCGCGCGATCACACGCCGTCGCGCGCGATCGCCCAGAGCGCGCCGCCCCTCTGCCGGGAGCGCCGCGAGGAGGTCCCAGCCCGCAGCGAGGGCGGCGGGATCGTCCCGCGCGACGACGACCCCCGTGTCGCCGATCAGGTCCGCGACGTCGCCGACGTCCGGGGCCACGCACGGGACCCCGGCGGCCATCGCCTCGAGGAGCGTGTTCGGGAACGCCTCGCCGTGCGAGGCGATCGTCGCGACGTCGAGAGCCGACGCCAGCTCGGCAGCGTCGACGCGCTCGCCGAGCAGCAGGCATCGCTCGAGAGCGCCCGAACCCCGCAGCCAGGCCGCAAGGCGCGCGTTGGCCGGGCTGATCCCTGCCCCAGCGAGAACGAACCGCGCCTCCGGGCGGCGACGGACGAGCGCACCGGCCGCGCGCGCGAACCCCTCGTGGTTCTTCACCGGATGCCAGCGCGCGAACAGTCCGACGGCGAGATCACCGGGTGCCAGGCCGAGCGACGCGCGAAGCGCGGCGCGCCGCGCCTGCGTCGGCTCCGCCACGGCCACCTCGATCCCATTCGGGATGACCCGCGTGCGGTCGGGGGCGAACCCGAACGCCTCGTGCTGCCGGGCCGACGCGACCGCGTTGTAGACGATCGCCCGGGGACGCCGGGACAAGAGAGCGCTCGCGCGGATGGCGCACCGGGTCCCGACGGGGGAGACCGCATAGTCGTCGAGCCCCTGGCGCACGCTCCAGATCAGCGCAGGCCGTTCGGCGGCGGCCGCGGCCGTCCAGCCGGCCAGGTTTCCCCGGTACATCCACCCCTGGACGATCGTGGGGCCGAACCTCCTCGCCACCGAAACGAGACGGCCGGCGGCGGCGACGCCCCGGCCGAGCGCGGCCACCCCGACCCCCCGGTTCGCTAGCTCGCTCGCGAGCGGCGTCTTCGTTCCGAGCGACGCGACGAGCACCGCGTGGCCCCGCGCCGAAAGCCGACTCGAAAGGCGCGCCAGGAAGCTCTCGGCGCCTCCGCGATCGAGACCGGAGCTGACGAACAGGATCCGAAGCTCCGTCACAAAGCGCCGCCGGCCGCCTCGGGTCGTCCCTTCATCGCGGCGGGAATATAAGCCATTCCTGAGGATAGAATCCGGGTCCCGCCCGCGTCCTTGGAGGAACCGCCGTGATCGGGATCAGACGCCGCCTCGCGATCGTCCTGGCCCTGCTCTGCCTCGCCCCCCGCCTCGAGGCGGCCGCGGCGAAATCGAAATCGGAGGAGGGATCGAAACTCGTCGCGGACACGTTCTCGGGGCTGAGCTTCCGGGGGATCGGCCCCGCGATGATCTCGGGCCGGATCACGGACGTCGCCGTCGATCCGAGGAATCCCTCGATTCGCTATGTCACCGCGGCCTCGGGCGGGGTGTGGAAGACGACAAACGCCGGGACGACCTGGAAGCCGGTGTTCGACGCGCAGGGCTCGTACTCGATCGGCTGCGTCACGATCGACCCATCGAACTCGCTGACGATCTGGATCGGAACCGGTGAGAACAACTCGCAGCGCAGCGTGTCGTACGGGGACGGGGTCTACCGCTCGACCGACGGCGGCGCGACCTGGGAAAACCTCGGCCTGAAGGCCTCGGAGCACATCGCGAAGATCCTCGTCGACCCGCGCGATTCGAAGCGCGTGCTCGTCGCCGCGCAGGGTCCCCTCTGGGCGCCGGGGGGAGACCGCGGTCTCTACGAGACGAAGGATTCGGGAGCGCACTGGAAGGCGATCCTCACCGTCGACGAGAACACCGGCATCTCCGACGTCGCGATGGATCCGCGCAACGCCGACGTGATGTACGCGGCCGCCTACCAGCGGCGGCGGCACGTCTGGACGCTGATCGACGGCGGACCGGGGTCGTCGCTGTGGAAGACGACGGACGGCGGTGTCTCCTGGAAGAAGCTGACGAACGGCCTTCCAAAGGAGGACATGGGGCGCATCGGCCTCGCGATCGCGCCGTCGCGCCCGGACATCGTGTACGCCGTGATCGAGGCCGCGGACAAGACCGGCGGCTTCTTCCGGTCCGTCGATCAGGGCGGATCGTGGGAGAAAAGGAGCGACTACAACCCGACGAGCCCGCAGTACTACCAGGAGATCTTCGGCGATCCGAGGATCGAGACGCGCGTGTACGCGATGGACACCTGGATGCAGGTCACCGAGGACGGCGGGAAGACGTTCCACAAGGTCGGCGAGAGCTTCAAGCACGTCGACAACCACGCCCTGTGGATCGATCCGGCCGACACCGCCCACCTGATCGCCGGCTGCGACGGCGGCCTCTACGAGACGTGGGACCGCGCCGCCACCTGGGCCTGGTCCGAGAACCTCCCGCTGGCGCAGTTCTACAAGGTCACCGCCGACAATGCCCGGCCGTTCTACAACGTCTACGGCGGCACGCAGGACAACAACTCGGTCGGCGGACCGTCGCGCACCGGAACCGTCCACGGGATCGTGAACGCCGACTGGTACGTCACGACGGGAGGCGACGGTTTCCAGACGGTCGTCGACCCGAACGACCCGAACACGGTCTACTCGCAGTCGCAGCACGGCGTCCTCGTGCGGTACGACCGGAAGACCGGCGAGACGCTCGACATACAGCCGCAGGCCGGGGCGGGGGAGCCGGCGCTCCGCTGGAACTGGGACTCGCCCCTCATCATCAGCCCGCACGACGGCAAGCGGCTCTACTTCGCGGCGAACCGGGTCTTCAGGAGCGACGACCGCGGGGACACCTGGAAGGCGATCAGCCCGGACCTGACGCGCCAGGTCGACCGGAACGCGCTCAAGGTGATGGGACGCGTCTACAGCGTCGACGCGGTGGCGAAGAATGCGTCGACCTCGTTCTACGGCAACATCGTCGCGCTGTCCGAGAGCCCGAAGACGGAAGGCCGGATCGCGGTCGGGACGGACGACGGCCTGATCCAGCTCACGGAGGACGGCGGCGGAACGTGGAGGAAGATCGAGAGCGTTCCCGGCGTTCCGGACTCGAGCTACGTCTCGCGGGTCGTGTGGTCGGCGCACGATCCGGACACGATCTACGCGACCTTCGACAACCACAAGCGGGGCGACTTCAAGCCGTACGTGCTCGTCAGCAAGGACCGCGGCCACGCGTGGAAGAGCGTCTCCGGCGACCTTCCCGAGCGCGGGACGGTCTACGCCCTGATCGAGGACCCCGGCGATCGCGATCTGCTGTTCGCCGGGACCGAGTTCGGCGTGTACTTCACGAAGGACGGCGGATCGCATTGGATCCAGCTCAAGGGCGGGCTCCCCGTGAGCCAGGCCCGCGATCTTGCGATCCAGGCCCGGGACGGCGATCTGGTGGTCGGGACGTTCGGCCGCGGGTTCTACATCCTCGACGACTTCCGCCCCTTGCGCAGCGCGACGAAGGAGACCCTCGACCGGGACGCGGTGCTCTTCCCGGTGCGCGACGCGTGGATGTACATCCCGTCGAGCCCCAACGGGCTCAAGGACAAGGCGTTCTTCGGCGACCGGTTCTTCACGGCCCCGAACCCGCCCTTCGGCGCGGTCTTCACCTACTACCTCAAGGACGAGCTGAAATCGAAGCGCAAGACCCGGCTCGCCGCCGAGAAGGAGAAGGAGAAGAAAGGGGAGGACACTTCGTATCCGTCGTGGCCGGAGCTCGAGGCGGAGGATCGCGAGCAGGCTCCGGCGATCCTCCTGTCGGTCACCGACGCGGACGGGAACGTGGTGCGCCGTCTCACTGGGCCGGCCGAGGCGGGATTCAACCGCGTCGCCTGGGACCTCCGCTACCCGGCGTTCGAGCCGACGAGCCTGACGCCTCCAGAGCCCGACCCGTTCGAGCGTCCGCCGGCGGGGCCGCTCGCCGCCCCCGGCCGCTACACCGTCTCCCTCGCGAAGCGGGTCGGGGGCGTGGTCACGCCGCTCGGCGAGCCGCAAACGTTCTCGGCCGCGCCTCTCGCGACCGCGACGATGTCCGCGTCGGAGCGCAAGGAGACGCTCGCGTTCGAGGAGCGCACCGGGCGGCTGCAGCGCGCCGTGCTCGGGGCCACGCGCGCCGCGGCCGAGGCGCAGACCCGCATCGATCACCTCGAAAAGGCCTTCGCCGACACGCCGCGGGCCCCCGCCGGCGTCCAGGACTCGTTGCGCGCGCTGGAGTCGCGCCTCAAGGACTTGCAGAGGGCGCTGTCGGGGGACTCGACCCGCTCGAAGCGGAACGAGCCGACTTCCCCCGCGATCGTCGACCGCGTGCAGCAGGTCGTCGGCGGCCACTGGGACACGACGTCCGCGGCCACCGCCACGCACAAGCGGAACTACGAGATCGCAGCGGCGGCGTTCGCGCCCGTTCTCGCCGACCTCAGGACTCTCATCCTTGTCGATCTCAAGAAGATCGAGGACGCGGCGGAGGCGGCGGGGGCGCCGTGGACGCCCGGGCGCGTGCCGGACTGGAGACCGGAGTAGATGCACGTCCCCGACGGATTCCTGAGCGGCGGGGTCGCGGCCTTGACCTGGGGAGCGGCCGCGGGATCGATCCTCGCCGCGATCCGCCGCGAGCGGCGGGCGGAAGAGCCGATGCCCGCGGGCATCCTCGGCTCCGTCGCCGCGTTCCTCTTCGCAGCGCAGATGATCAACGTCCCCGTGGCACCCGGAACGAGCGGCCACCTCGTCGGCGCGACGCTCGCGGCGGTGCTGCTCGGACCGTGGCGGGCGTGTCTTGCGATGTCCGCGGTTCTCGCGGTGCAGGCGCTGATCTTTCAAGACGGCGGGATCGCGGCCTACGGCGCGAACGTTCTCGACATGGCGGTCGCCGGCCCGTTCGTCGGCTTCGCGGTCGCGTCCATCGCTGGCCGGCTCGTCCGCGGACCGCGGGGGGCCGTCGTGGGGGGCGTGCTCGGCGGGTTCGCGGCGACCGTGACGGGAGCGACGCTCGTCGCGGTCTGGCTCGGACTCTCGGGGCTCTACCCGCTCGGCGGCATCCTGCCCGTGCTCGTCGTGAGCCACGTGGTGATCGGTCTGCTCGAAGCGGCGCTGACCGGCGCGATCCTCGTGACGCTCCTGACCTGGCGTCCGGATCTCGCGGCCGCGCTCGCGGGTCCCGCCGCGCGCCGGCCGGCGACGATGGCGGCCGGGGTGTTCGGCTTCGCGGTCGCGCTCGCCCTCATCGCGGGGCCGTGGGCCTCGACGCGCCCCGATGGGCTGCAGGCGGCGGCGAACACGCTGGGCTTCGCCGATCGCGCGCGGGCGGCGTGGCCGGCGCTCGCGGCGATGCGAGACCTCCCCTGGGCGCGATTCGTCCTGGGAGCGCCCGGGATGGCCGGGGCGCTGGGGACCGGTGCCGCGGCGCTGCTGGCCTGGGCGATCAGCCGCTCGCTGGCCGTCCCCGGCGATGAGACACACCGCTAGGCCCGGGACCGCCCTCGCCGCGGGTCTCGCGGCGTCGGTGATCGCGGCGGTAGCACCGGCCGGTCTCGCCGGCGGATCCGTTCCGGTCACGAGCTTCGCGATCTGGGGGACGGTGCTCGTCTGCTCGGTCGTCGTGATGCGCTCGAGCGAGGGGTCGCTCTCACCGGCGATCCGCAGGATCGTCTGGCTGCTCGTCCCCGTCCTTCTCTTGGGCGTGACCGCGAGCCTCCTCGTCCCGCGGGAGCGGCGCCTCGCCGTGGGCGCAGCGCTGCTGCTCCGGTCGCTTGCTTCGGCGTCGGCCGCGATCGCGACGGTCGCGGCGCTGGGCCCCGGGGGAATCATCCGGGGCTTGCGCGCGCTCAAGGCGCCGGCGCTCCTCGTCGACGTCCTTCACGCGATGCTCGTCGCCCTGACCGCCGTCGCCCGCCAGATCGCCGCGATGCAGCGCTCGCGCAGCGCGCGGCGGGCGCGATCCGCTCCGCTCGCGGCCCTCGTGACCTCGCCGGTCCAGTCCGTCACGGGATTCGGCCGGATCGCGGGCGCGCTGTTCCTGCGATCGGTGGAGCGCGCCGAAGCGCTCGAGCGGGCGCGGCGCGCGCGCGGCGGGGGTGGGGCATGAGCGGGGCCATCCGTCCCGTCTCCGTCGTCGTCGAAGCGCTCGACTACCACTACCCCGACGGAATGGAGGCGCTGTCTGGGGTGCGATTTGCGGCGGGGGCCGGGGAGCGCGTGGGGCTGATCGGGCCGAACGGGGCCGGGAAGTCGACCCTGCTCCTCCATCTCGCGGCACTCCTGCCGGAGCGCCGCCGCTACGTTCACCGTCACGGTCCGGGGGATGCGCCCCACCGCCACGATCCGTCGTTTCACGTCTCGGTCGACGGCGTCGTCGCGTCGCCGGCCACCGAGCGGGCGATCCGCGAGCGGGTGGGGATCGTCTTTTCCGATCCGGACGATCAGCTCATCGGGCTCACCGTCGCGGAGGAGGTCGGCTACGGTCCGCTGGCGCGAGGCTGGCCACGGCGGGAGGTGGACGCGGTCATCGCGGAGTGCCTCGCCGAGGTGGGGCTCGCGGGGTTCGAGGCCCGCTCGCCGCACCACCTCTCCGCGGGGGAGAAGCGCCGCGTGTGCATCGCCGCGGTGCTCGCCTGCCGGCCCGGTCTCCTCCTGCTCGACGAGCCGTCGTCCGGGCTCGACCCGAGGGGACGTCGCGAACTGGGCGACTTGCTGCGCCAGCTTCCGGCGACGCAGGTCGTCGCGGCGCACGACCTCGAGTTCGT
>DATKHQ010000334.1:0-7138 GCA_035510175.1 Candidatus Sulfotelmatobacter sp.
AGCTTCCAGCCGTACTCCACGCGGATCGGCCCGATCGGCGTCTCGAGGCGCAGGCCCAGGCCCGAGGAGGCGCGGACGTCGGTGACGCTGAAGTCGGAGGCCTTCGGGTAGACGTTCCCGACGTCGAGGAAGGTCTCGAGCCTCAAGGCCTTCCAGATCGGCGCGGTCCACTCCTCGTTGAGGAGGAGGATCGCCTCGCCGCCCGCGTTGAACGTAAGCGGGGGTTCGGCGGGAGTGGCGCCGGGGACCACCAGGATCAGCCCGCCGACCGAGTCCTCGGCGAAACCGCGCAAGGTGTACGGCCCCCCCGCGAAGAAGCGCTCCGAGAGCGGTGCCAGGTCCGTCTGCGCGAACGGCTGCTCGGCGCCGACCCGCAGGAAGCTCGAGAACCGGCTTCCGCGCCGGAACGTCTTCGTGTAGGAGGAGCGCAGGAACGCCTTGAGGAACGACGCTTCGGAGCCCAGGCCCTCCGCGAAGATGTTCCCCTCGAGCGAGCCGTAGAAGCCGCGCGTCGGCGAGAACGCGTCGTCGCGCGAGTCGTGGACGAACCCCACGCCCGCGGATCCCAGACGGATGCTGCTGAGCTTGTCCTGGAAGATCTGGTCGAGGGCGGCCGTCGGATCGGTGATGTCCCCGATCCGGACCTGCTGGATCGAGTAGCGGTAGTAGGAGAGCCAGCGCTGCCGCCGCCGCTCGAAGCGGAACGAAAACGTCCGGCGGTTCTGGGTGAATCCGGTCTCGACCGAGTCCTCCCAGAGGGCCGAGACGAGCGCGTCGGTGAGCTTCCAGAACTCGAGCTTACGCCGGAAGGTGATCTGGCCACGCTGCTCGTTATGGCTGACGAGCCCCTGGAGCGCGACCCCGACCGCCCGCCCGCCGAGGTTCGAGTATCCGAGGAGGAAGCTCGCGCGCGGTCCGTCCTGGTTGTCGTAGCCGACGCCGACGGACAGCGACAGCGGAGGGGCCTCCTCGACGTGCACGGTGACCTTCTGGGCGGTCGGGTCGTCCCCTCCGAGGGACTGGTAGGTCGTCTTGACGCCGGAGAACAGCCCCGTGCGGTAGAGGCGCTGCTGCGTCTTGAGGATCTGCTCGCGCGAGAGAAGGTCGCCGACGCCGAACGTCAGGCGCTCGGCGATGGTGCGGCGCTTCGTGATCCGGTTCCCCTGGATCTCGATCGACCCGACACGCTTCGCCCCTCCGGGAACGATGGCGAACGAGACCTCGGCCTCCGATCCCGTCAGCACGACGCTCGCCTCGACGGAGGCCTCGGGATACCCGAGACGGTCGAACGACTCGCGCAGGGCTTGCTCGCTCTCCTCGATCAGGCGCGGCGAGAAGATGCCTCCCACCTTGAGAGGGATGCGATCGGCGAGGTTTCCCGCCGCCTCCGGAAGGTCCTTCGGGAAGATCAGATGCGAGACGAGGAAGCGCGTCCCCTCGTCGATGTCCACATCGACCTCCACGGCGTCGCCTCCCGCCGACACCGCGATCCGCGGCGGCGCGACGCGGACGCGCACGTACCCTTCGTCGCGATAGAGCGCTCGAACGGCGCCGAGGTCCGCATCGAGGGTCCCCGGGCGAAAGAGCCGGCGCTTCAAGCGCGAGGTCTGGAGCGAGGAGATCTCCTTCATCACGCGCGACATCTCGAGGGCGGTGACTCCGTGGAGGCGGAGCGCCTTCAGGCGCACCGGCCTCCCGCGATCGACGTGAAACGTCACGAGGCGTCCCGGGCCGGTGTCACGGGCCTCCCAGGTGACGTCCGCCGCGTAGTACCCGTCGTCCTGGAGCTGGCGCAAGAGCGCGGCGGCGGAGTCGTTCCAGGTGTCGACGGTGTAGGGCGTCTCGCGCCAGTACTCGGAGAGCGTCTTGCGCGCCTTGCGCGCGCTTCCCCCGCTCGCCATCTCGATCCGTACCTCGACGCGGGGGCCGAGCGTGGCCCGGAACGTCAGCGCGTACGTTCCGGCGGTCTCATCCCGAACGGCATCGGGCCGGACGCTCGCTTCGAGGAAACCCTGCTTGACCGTGGCGCTCCGGATCCGCTCGGCGGCGGCCAGGGCGGCGCCGCGGCTGAATTGGCTCCCCACAACGAGCTTGGCCGGCTTGAGGAGATCGGGCCGGTCCTCGTCGGTCTCCGTGCGCACGGCGAGCGATGTGATCCGCCCAGGGGCCTCCTCCGTGCCGGAGGCGGCCGCCGCCGGGGCGCTCAACGCGCCGACCTTCGAGCCGCCGAACTGCTTCGCGTACTGGATCTCGCCGCCCAGGCCCGACTCGGTGTCGCTCTCGGCGACGATCCGGATCCGGCGTGTCGCATCCCAAACCACCTGGTACGTCTGGTTCGTCGTGGAACCGATGTCCTGGGAGAAGACGAGCTTGACGTCCTGGCTCACGCGCTTGCCGACGGTGACCCGCGCCGTGGGATCGGTCTGGCCCTTGAGCAGGGTCGGCGTCACCTCGAGCTGGTCGATCCCGAGGGACTGCTGCAGCTTGGGCCCGAAGGTCGTGCTGATCAGGCCGGTGAAGTAGTAAGCGGCCATGTCGGTGGGCAGCGTGGTCGTGCCCGTCGTCGTGAGCGACTCGAGCGTCTTGCCGGTCACCAGGAGCGAGATGATGTCCTGCGAGGCGAGCGGCGGCGTCGAGGTGAGCTCGTAGTCGAAGTGATCGAGCGTCCCCTCCACGCGCAGCGCGATCTCGTAGTCGCCGACACGGGTCCGGCCGCGCAGGTCGACGTACGGGTTGATCCGCGTGCGGTCGGTCAGGTCGAGCGTCCCGGAATCGAGCGTGTAGTCGACGTCGCGGTACCGCACGGTTCCGCCGGGCGTGATCGCAATCCGGCCCGTCAGCTCGGGCCGGTTGAGCTGCCCTCCGACGTGCAGCTCGCCCGAGGCCTCGAGCTTGGCGACGGCGTTCCGCACCCAGACGTTCCCGGGGGCCGTTATGTCGACGTCGAGGGAGATGCCCTTGGGGATCGCCGACTCGTTGTCCGCTCCGTAATCGCGACGCGTCGCCCCCGACAGCGCGGTGTCGAAGGAGCGCGCGTAGAGCGCGCGGACCACGCGGATCTGCCCCGAGATCGCGGCCTCGCGGGTCGTGCCGTCCACCGTGAGGCGTCCCTCGTAGATTCCCTTGAACCCCGTCGGGTAGCTCGCGCTGACGTTGGCCGCCGTCACCTCCGCATGGAAGGCGCCGACGCGCAGGCCCGTCAGGTCGATGCGGCCGGTCCCCGTGATCTCGCCACCGCCCTGGAACGCGCGGAACGATTGAAGGGTGATCACCTGTCCCGAGACGGTGGCGGCCGCCTCGATCTGCTCGAGCGTCGGGGGGAAGCCGATCAGTCGCAGCCAGCCGTCGTGCACGGCGATCTCCCCGTGGATCTGCGGATCGGAGGTGGTTCCGGAGAGGGCGAGGTCGACAGCCAGAGTCCCCTTCCCGCGCAGGTCGGGCCAGAGCGCCGCGACCGCCCCGAGATCGATCTGCCCGCCGAGCTTCCCCTCCACGGCCCCGTCGAGGGAGCCCGCCGCCCGAAGATCGAATCGCGAGCCCTCGCCGGCGAAGGCGGACGGACCGACGGAGAAGCGGCCGGACTCCAGGCCGAGAGGCACCGGCGAGGTCGATTGGACCGATCGCGATCCGACGCGCAACCGGACGTCGTCGAGGGAGCCGTCGATCTCGAGCTCGCGCGGGCGGGTCAGCTCTCCTTCCACCTGGATCTGGCCCTTCAGGCGGACGTCGACGGTGTCCCCCCAGGCGGGGGCCGACCCCGCGCGCAGGTCGTCGAAATAGAGGACCGCCGAGAGCGGCAGGGTCGACTTCCATCCGAGGAAGGCGTCGAGCGTCCACGCCGACTCGGGGAGCGCGCGCACCGAGAGCGACGCGCCGGTTCCGGACAGCAGGACGCTCCCGGTCAGGTCGCCGAGCGCCACGCTCTGGAGCCCCGGCTGGCCGGTGTCGATCGACACGCCGCTCGCGGCGAGCGTCAGATCTCCCGAGGGGCCCTCGGCGGAGATCGCGACGCTGCCGCGCGCCTCGATCTGCCCGGCAGCCGACACACCGGCCTCGACGAGAGAGCGCGAGCGCGCGAGGTCGACCACCACGGGGTCGGCGAGAATCGATCCGCGGCCCTCGTTCAGGTCGTAGAGGGCGCGGCCGTCGAAGCGGAGCGCCTCCCCGCGCGCCGAGATCCGCTCGAGGATGACGGTGGAGCCTTCGATGCGCACTGGCGAGTCGAACTCCTCGAGCGTCTCGCGGGCGAGCGTGACGCCCCGTCCGGAGACCGCTCCTTGCGCCGCGAAGAGGCCAAGGGCTCGGTCGCCGGCGAGATCGAGGTCGAGCCGGCCGTCGAGGCCCGCATCGACCCCGTGGGCGGCGAGGATCGCGCCGAGGGGCGCGTCCCGCGCGTGGAGATCGACGCGATCCAGGGCGCCGGCATCGAGATCGTAGCGGAGGCTTCCCGACAGCTCTCCGCCGCCGCGCCGCACCGAGACGCTGCGGACCGTCGCCGCGTGCGCGTCGACCGAGAGGTCGACTTCGGTCCGGTCGAACGTCTCTCCCATCCACGACCCGTCCGCGAGGTCGGCGCCGAAATCGAGGGACACCGCGGCACCGGCGATCACGCTCGCGCGCAGCGTGCCGCGGCCCGTGAGCGGGGTGACCACGAAGCGATTGCGCGGGACGTCGAGCGCGTCGAGGAACGCCAGGGCCGCGGCCTGCGTGGCCGCGGCGTCCCGCGTCGTGCCCTCGATCGCCAGGCGGATCGGGGGCGGGCGGACCGCAAGCCCTGCGGACAGATCGAGCCGGAACGCGCCCTCCCCCATCTCGAGACGGTCGGAGACGAGGCGCACGGTTCCCTTCTCGAACGTCAAGCGGGCCTTCCCGCGAACGACCACCTGGCCGGCTCCGGGGGAGGCGCGCGGCTTCGCGTCGATCGTCCCGGCTCCGGTCCAGCTCGCGGGATGCGCGGGGTCTCCCGCGATCGCGAGCGTCAGGTCCGCCGTCGAGGCGAGCGGGAGGGAGCGTCCCGTGAGCGCCGAGAGGCGCCGGACGTCGGCTCCGGTCGCCACGAGGTCGGTGTCGAGCGCTAGGCGCGGGCCGAAGTCGATGCCGACCGAGCCGGTGAAGCGCCCACCGTACGCCTGCGCATCGATGCGCTCGACGGTCAGGCGGCCGGGGCGCAGCGTCAGCTCGCCGGACGCGGACTCGGTGACGATCGGTCCGACGCGGAAGCCGGTCGTCGACGCACTGGTGACGACGCGGACCGGCGCGCCTCCGGTGTAGATGACCTGGAACGGGCCCGAGGCGGTGCCGGCCAGGCCGAGTGTCCCTGCAAGGTACGGGTCGAGCGCCGAGAGTTCGGCCGAGACGCGACCCTCCGCGGTGAAAGACGTTCCGGCGCCCCAGGTCACCGTGCCGGAGACCTCGCCGCGGGCTCCCGGCGCCTCCGCGGACGCGGAGGCGATCTCGATCCGTCCCGCGCCGATCCGCACGGCGCCCCGCACGGACGCGGGCAGCTCGCGCGCGAGGAAGGGCGCCTCGATCGCGACGTCCCCGGCCGCCTCGCCGACGAGCAGGCGGCGCGCGAGCGACCAGTCGGCGGCGTAGCGGACGTGGGCGGCGCGCAGGACGAGCTTCTGGCCGAGGTCCCGGTACTCCGCGGTGCCGTCGGTCACCTCGAGACGGTCGACGCGCAACGAAACGGGCGCCGACTCCCGGCCGACGTTGCGCGGCCGCCACGCCTCGATCCATTCGCGCGTGCAATTGAAGCTCGCGTTCGAGGCCACCACGCGGACGAGGTGGATCTCGCCGCCGCCGATGCCGGCGAGGCCGCTCCACGCGAGCTCGACCTGCGCGCGTCCGATCGCCGCGGTGAGCGGCGGCCCCCCGTCGGACGCTGGGATCTCGATCCGCGCGTCGGTGATCGTGGCGGTGAGCGCGGTCCACGTGACGTCGATCCCGCCCAGGGTCAGCGTGCCGCCGGTCGCGTCGTGGAAGGCGGCGACCAGGCGTCGCTCGAGCCACGAGGCGCCCTCGGGGGGGCCCGGCGCCGCGTGGGCCGGCACCACCGAGGCACCGAGCACCATCGCGAGCCCCACGGCTCGTGCCAGTCTCACCGGGGCGACCCGGCGGACCGCAGAACGAAGCACTTGAGATAGCGGCTCTCCGGAAAGCCCAGAAGAACGGGGTGATCGGCGGCCTGTCCGCGCCGCGCGAGAACGACCATCTCGCGCCGCGCGTCGGCGGCCGCTTCGCGCAGCACCTCCTCGAATTCGGGCTCGCGCAGGTTGTAGGAACAGGACGAGGTGATCAGGAGGCCGTCCGGGGCGAGCAGGCGCATGCCGCGGATGTTCAGCTCCTTGTACCCCCGCCGCGCGGCAGGAAGGTCGCCGCGGCTCTTCGCGAACGCCGGGGGATCGAGCATCACGACGTCGAACCGCTCGCCGCGTCGCTCGCGCTCGCGGAGGTCGTCGAACGCATTGCCCTCGACGAAGCTCAGGTTCGACCGGCCGTTGCGCGCCGCGTTCTCGCGGGCGCGCGCGAGGGCGTCGGCCGAGGCGTCGAGGACGACGACCTCGTCGGCGCGGGCTGCCGCATGCAGCCCGAAACCGGCCTGATAGGCGAATGCGTCGAGCACGCGGCCGCGGGAGAGCGCTCCCGCCGCGATGCGATTCTCGCGTTGGTCGAGGAACGCCCCGGTCTTCTGGCCGCGCCAGGGGTCGACCACGAACGTCACGCCCTCCTCGTCGATCGGGATCGCCTCGGGCGTCGTGCCGCGCAGTTGCCGGACCTCGCGCGGCAAGCCCTCGAGCGTGCGGACCGACGGGTCGTTCCGCAGGAGCACCGATTCGACCGGAAGGTGCGCCGCGAGCGCGTCGGCGATCGTCCCCGCGATCGCCTGAGCCCCGGCCGTCAGGACCTGGAGAACGAGGTGCGCTCCGTACAGATCCGCGACGAGCCCGGGGACGCCGTCGCTCTCTCCGAAGAGGACCCGCCGCGCGCTTCGCGGCGCGTGCTCGCCGCGGCGCGCGAGCGCCGAGCCCACGCGCTCCGCCCAGAGCCGCTCGTCGGGAATCCGCTCGTCGCGCGCGATCGCGCGGAGCGCGATCTTCGACGTGCCGGACCAGAAGGCCACACCGAGCGCGCGCCC
>DATKHQ010000335.1:0-4107 GCA_035510175.1 Candidatus Sulfotelmatobacter sp.
TCCTCGGGAACACGGAGAGCGCCTGGACGCTCCAGACGGTCGACATCAGCGCGTTCGCCGACGGGAACGCCACGCTCCAGATCCGCTTCGAGCAGAACGGCGGCATCAGCCAGAACGCGCACCGGTCGGGGTGGAACGTCGACCGGTTCATCGTTCACGACGGCAACACCCCCGACTTCGACGCCTGCGGGAGCTGCGGCGGCGCGCCGACCTTCGGCGGGCTCGTCTCGGCGAACGACATCAGCGGATGCGCCGACACCGGCATCCAGCTGACGTGGAACGCCGCCCCGGCGTGGGGCACCGGCCACGCGGGGTCGTACTCGGTTTACCGGGACACGAACCCGACGTTCACCCCGTCGGCCGCCAACCGCATCGCCACCGGGCTGACCGGGACCTCCTACACCGACGCCTCGGCCCCGAACGCGGTGGACCTCTACTACATCGTCCGGGCGGAGAACGACGAGACCTGTTCCAACGGCCCGAAGAACAATGGGGTCACGGACAGCAATCTCGTCCGCGTCCGGGCCCGGGACGAGATCAGCCAGCCGAGTCCGGGGGACGTCGGCGCCACGCTGCTCGCCTCGCCGGTCAACGCCGCCCACGTTCGCCTGACGTGGACGCCGCCCCCGACGGCGGCGGGCTTCCAGGTGTATCGTTCACAGTCCCCGTCCGGCGGGTTCGGCGTGATCGCCTCTCCGACCGGCGGTACCTACGACGATGTCAATGCGATGGGCGATTCCGCGAACTACTACTACCTCGTCCGGGCGACGGATTCCTGCGGGAACCAGGGTCCGTAGCCGCTCGCGCGTGAAGGTCCTCCGGGCGCTCCTCGCCGCCGCGATTCCAACCGTCGCGGCGGCGGGGACACCGCCCGTATCCCCTCCCTACCGGCCGAGCGTCGTGCTGGTGACGCTCGACACGACCCGGGCGGATCACCTGGGTTGCTACGGGGCCTCCGGGGCGGCCACACCCCGCCTCGACGCACTGGCGCGCAACGGGGTGCGCTTCACGCAGGCACTTTCCCCCGTCCCGCTGACGGCCCCGGCCCACGCCTCGATCCTCACGGGGCGAGTCCCCCGCCGGCACGGCCTCCGCGACAACGCGGGGTTCACGCTCGATGCCGGCGTGCCGACGCTCGCGCAGACCCTCCAGGCCGCGGGGTACGACACGGCGGCGTTCGTCTCGGCGGCCGTCCTCGACCGGGCGGTGGGGCTCAACCGCGGCTTCGCGCGGTACGACGACTCGGTCCGGGTCGGCGACCGGCGGGCGTTCGACTACCAGGAGCGGGCCGCGAGCCAGACGGTAGACGCGGTCCTGGACGCGCTCCCGAGCCTCAAGCCACCGTACTTTCTCTGGGTGCACTTCTACGACCCCCACTTCCCCTATGTCCCGCCGGAGCCGTATGCGACACGCTTCGCGGGCCGGCCGTACGACGGCGAGATCGCCTTCGTCGACGCCCAGATCGGGCGGCTTCTGGACGCGCTGCGGCGGCGCGGCGACGCGCCGCTCGTGATCGCCGCGGGGGACCACGGCGAGAGCCTCGGGGAGCACGGCGAGGAGACGCACGGCATCTTCCTCTACCAGGCGACGCAGCACGTGCCGCTGATCGTCTCGGGACCGGGAATCCCGGCCGGGCGGGTGCCGACGGAAAACGCGGGGCTGGTAGACGTCGCGCCGACGGTCCTCGATGCCGTCGGTCTTCCGCCCCTCCCTGCCGCCGACGGGCGCTCGCTCCTTCCCGCGATCCGGGGAGCCAAGCCCACGCCCGCCGAGTACGAGATGGAGACGTTTTACCCGTCGTTCGCGTACGGGTGGGCGCCGCTGCGCGCGCTGGTTTCCGGCCCCTACAAGTACGTGGATGCGCCACGGCCGGAGCTGTACGAGCTGCCGACCGACGCCCGCGAGAAGAAGGACCTCTCGAAGGCGCGCAAGGCCCGCACCGCCGACTTCGCCCGGGCCCTCGAGGGATTGACCTCGAGCGGCCCGGCGCCGCAGCCGTCGGGAGACGGCGAAACCGAGGAGCTGCGCGCCCGGCTGTCGTCGCTGGGGTACGTCGGCGGATCGAAGCTCCCGGAGACGGGGGCGATCGATCCGAAGGACGGCGTCGCGCTCCTGCGCGACCTCGACGGGGCGCGGCGGTCGATCCAGGAGGGTTCGCCCCGGGCGGCGCTGGCGCCGCTCGACCGCCTGCTCGTGAAAAACCCGGGGAACATCCCGGCACGCCTGGCCCTGGGGCAGGCGCAGCTCGGCGCCGGGATGACCGACGCCGCGGTCGCGACGTATCGCGGCGTCACCGAGCGGGCGCCGGAGAACGCGCTGGCCTGGTTCGATCTCGGGAACGCCTATGCCGCGAAGGGGGCGCAGGACGACGCGGCGTTCGCGGGAGCGAAGGCCGCCTACGAGCACGCGCTGACCCTGTTCCCGCGCCACGCGGACACCTACCTCAACTACGCCGCCCTCTGCGCGGCGCGCAAGAAGCCAGAGGACGCGCGGGGCGTGCTGCTGCGCGGGCGGAGCGCGGGGGTCGCCGACCCGACGCTCGAGACCGAGCTGGGAGCGCTCGAGATCGCGCGCCGCGACGCGGCGTCGGCGCGAGCGGCGTTCACGCGCGCCTTGGCGCTCAACCCCCGCGAGCCGGTGGCGCTCGAGGGGCTCGGCAAGCTCGACTACGCGGCGGGGCAGTACCAGAAGGCGGCGGAGGATTACGCGCGGGCCCTCGAGGCGAAGCCGTCGGCGTCGCTCGCGAAGACGCTGGGAGCGATTCGCCTGTACCAGCTTCAGGACAAGCCGGGGGCGCTCGAGGCCTTCACCCGCGCCCTGGCGCTGACACCGCCGGGGGTCCCCGAAGCCGACGAGCTGCGGGCGATGATCGCGGAGGTCTCGAAATGAGAGCCGGCGGGGCGGTCGCCGCGCTCCTGCTCGCCGCCGGCCCGGCTTTCGCCTATACGCCGGGGTCGGGCACCCTCCTGACCGAGAACTTCGAGTCCGTGCCGCTCTCGACCGACTGGGAGATGCAGAACGGCATCCCGCCGAACCTGGATCCATGGACGCAGGTCACGGACGGCGGCGACCTCTCGTTCTACGCCGACGGGCTGGGACCGTTCCCCTCCTCGCCGACGAAGCACTGGGCGCGTCACTGGCTCCAGCCGGTCCCGGTGACGAGCTTCTCCGCGGCGTTCGAGTACCGCGGCCAGCTCGGGACGGGGTATGCGTTCGATCTCGAGATCTCGCAGCGCGCGCCCACGCTCCTGAAGTACCGCCTCAGGGTGACGGGCGCCGGCGCGGTCTCGCTCTGGAGGACCGAGGCAGGCACGCTGACCCAGATCGCCACGACCGGAAGCAACGTCGTGCCCGCCAACAAGACGCGCTGGATCCGCTTCGAGGTCGACCCGGACAGCGCCACCGGGCACCCGCGCCTCCGGGCGCGCGTCTGGTCCGGAGGGGCCACGTCCGAAACCTCGACCTGGAATCTCGACGTGCTCGACGCGAACGACACGCTGGCCCGCGTGCACCGCCTCGAGCTGATCGCCGACGGGCCGAAGGGCGTGCAGACCTGGCTCGACGACCTCGATGCATGGGGCAACATGTCGGTCGGCGTCGACTCCTCGATCCGGACCGTCTACCTGATGGAGGAGAGCCACCTCGACGTCGGGTTCACCGATCCGCCGGACACGGTCGAGGCGTTCTACAAGTCGAGCCTCGACGAGGTGCTCTCCAACCTCGACGCCGACCCCGAGTATCGCTGGTTCATCGAGTCCGCATGGGACCTCGACCGGTGGTGGGAGCGCTCCACCGACGCCGAGCAGCAGAACATGCTCGCCCACCTCGCGGAGGGGCGGATTCATCTCGGAGCCGGGTACGCGAACCTCCATACGACGACCGCAGGGCACGAGGAGATGACCCGGAACGTGTACTGGTCGTCGCGCTTCGCGCAGGACCATGGCATCCCGGTGCGGACCTACGTCCAGGACGACGTGCCGGGGGCGACGTTCGCGATCCCCGAGATCCTGGCGCGCTCGGGGATCGAATACTACGTGGGCGGGATGAACACGCCGTTCGGGGGGCGCCTGCTCTCGCCGAACCACGGCGACCGGCCGTTCTGGTGGG
>DATKHQ010000336.1:0-10664 GCA_035510175.1 Candidatus Sulfotelmatobacter sp.
TGGATCGAGGAGATCACGCGCGAAGGGTTCACGATGAACGCCGAGAGCCACGTCGTGTTGCAGAGCGGGCACCTCGCCAACGGGACGCCGCTCTGGGACGCCGGCGTGGACGGCTCCAAGGAAGTCGTCGGCGACATGGACAGCGGAATGGACGTGGACACGATCCTGCTGGCGAACACGGCGACCGACGCGGGAACCTGCGGGCCGACGCACCGGAAGTGCCTCTCGTACACACCCTTCGGCGGAGGCGACATGCTCACGTGCGGGAACTACACGCACGGGACGAACACCGCGCAGTGCGCGGTCGGGAACGGAAGCGATCTCGGGATCGATTCGATCCTGGACGGGGTCGCCAAGCACGCGAAGATCGTGTTCCAGGACATCCAGCAGTCGACGCCCCTGAAGTGCGCGCTGGGAGCGCTCGATGCTCCGGCGACCTTCGTCGCCATGTACGACCAGGTGCGCTCGTTCGGCGGGCACCTCACGAACGGATCGTTCTCGGCGTGCAGCGCGTACGGCTCGTACGCGAACGAGGCCGATCAGTACACCTGGGATCACAAGGACTTCCTGATGACCTTCTCCGCCGGCAACGGCGGGAACGGGCTCGTGTGCCCGGGCACCGCGAAGAACGTCATCGCGGCGGGCGGGTTCTACCAGGATCCGTTCTTCGACTTCTTCGGCTCGACCGGCCCCTCGGAGAGCGGCCGGATGGGCCCGACCGTCATGGGCCCCGCGTGCGACCACTCCGGCGGGAACCCGGCGCCGTACAACTACGACACCTCGACGAGCGTGCAGAGCGCCGATACCGACATCACGGGGGTGCCGGACAACATCATCTCGCAGGGAGCGTGCGGCACGTCGTTCTCGAGCCCGTACTCGATGGGCGCGGCGGCGCTCGTCCGGGACTATTTCGAGAAGGGGTTCTACCCGTCGGGCTCGGCGAGCACGGGTGACGCGTTCGCGCCGACGGGCGCGCTCGTGAAGGCGGTGCTCCTCACCAGCGGCGACCTGATGACCTGCTGCGGGTCGTTCATGACGAGCACGTCGACGTACGGCCAGGGGATGGGGCGGATCGACCTCGCGCGGGTGCTCCACGTTTCCGGAGACGCGCGGACGGTTCCCGCGCTGAGGGTCGTGGACAAGGGCGCTGCGGCCGGTCTCGCCACGGGAGGCGTGTACACGGAGACGGTCGACATCTCCGACACGACGATCCCGCTGCGGGCCACCGTGAACTGGGCGGACCGGCCCGGCACCGCGCTGGTGAACAATCTCCGGCTGACCGTGATCGGCCCGGCGGGCGGCCCGTCGCAGACGTACCACGGCGGGAACTTCAACCTCGACGTCACCAAGTCCGAGGCGGCCGGCGGCACCAACGACGACGGCGTCAACCCGTTCGAGTCGGCGTTCGTGTCACCTTCGGAGCTGGTCACCGGGACGTGGACGATCCGGGTCGACGGGACGAACGTCCCCAGCGGCGATCCGAACTTCGGGAACACGCAGCCGTTCGCCCTCGTGATCGCGGGCGGCTTCGCGCCGGTCGTGCGCGAGGTGTCTCCGGACGGATCCGCGTTCCCGCTCGTCGAGACGTCGGTCTCGGGCCCGAACGTGTCGTGGCAGTGGGAGAGCATCTCCGGAGCGGGGGTCGTGTACGACTTCTACCGCGGCACGCTGACGTCGCTGGAGGGTGGGGTCTACAACCACGCGAAGATCGACTCCGCGCACTGCGGCCTCGTGACGAACTCCACGACGGTGTCCGACCGCATGGACGGGGTCGATGCCTACTACCTGGTCGGGATGCGCAACGGCTCCTCGGTGGGATCGCTCGGCAAGGACTCGGCCGGGAACCCGCGCCCCGCTGCGAGCCCCGCCTGTCCGTGACGGGAGGTGAAGTCCCATTCCTCTTTTTCTTGCGCGGCTCCCCGGATACCGCCGCGCTGCGAAAAAGAGAATGGGACTTCACCCACGAAACGAAGAAGCGGAGCGTACGCAGTAGCTCTTGAACGCAAGAACAGACTGACCCCGGTGTGAGACCGCTTCCTTTTCCGCGCGGGTCAGCTCGGCGAACGAGCGGCCGAGCGGCGGAAAGAAGAAGATGGGGTCGTAGCCGAATCCGTTGGCGCCGCGCGGCGCCCGGAGGATCGTCCCCTCGGCGACTCCGGGGAAGGTCTCGATCGTGCGCCCGCCCTGCGCGAGCACGAGCGCGCAGCGGAAGCGCGCGGTGCGCTTTCCGTCGGGGATGTCGCGCATTTCCTCGAGAACGAGTTCGCAGCGGTCCGGGTCGGATAGCCCCGGACCTCCGTAGCGGGCCGAGCGAATCCCCGGCGCGCCGCCGAGGGCGTCGACCTCGAGCCCGGAGTCGTCGGCGAGCACCGGGTGCGGTGTGCGGAGCGAGTACGCCTCGGCCTTCAGGCGCGCGTTCTCCTCGAAGGTGGCCCCCGTCTCATCGACCTCGGTCCGGTCGGACAGCGCATCGAGACCCAGAACCTCGACCGGGAGATCGCGCAGCGCGTGGGCGAACTCGGCGAGCTTTCCGGGGTTTCCCGTCGCGACGACGAGAGCGCGGCTCACGCGGGCTTCGCGAGGACGAGACCGAGCGTATCCCCCAGCGCGTCGCGCTGGATCGCCAGCAGCCGGTCGATCCCCGCGTCCGCGAGCGCGAGCAGGGATCCGAGCCGGTCCCGATCGAACGGGGTCGTCTCGGCGGTCCCCTGGACCTCGACGTACCGTCCGTCGCCCGTCCGCACGACGTTCATGTCGACGTCGGCCGCCGCGTCCTCGACGTAGTTGAGGTCGAGCACGCTGCGCCCCTCGACGACCCCGACCGACACCGCCGCGATCTGGCCCGTCAGGACCGGGCCGGTGATCAGGCGCTCCTCGCGCAGCTTCGCGAGCGCGAGCGCCAGGGCCACGTACGCCCCGGTGATGCTCGCGGTCCGGGTGCCCCCGTCGGCCTGCAGCACGTCGCAGTCGACCCAGACCGTGCGCGTCCCCAGCGCGTGGCGGTCGACGACCGCGCGCAGCGCGCGTCCGATCAGCCGCTGGATCTCCATCGTGCGTCCCGACGGGCGTCCCTTCACGACCTCCCGCGGTGTCCGGGTCCCTCCCGAGGCCGGGAGCATCGCGTACTCGCCCGAGACCCACCCCTCCCCCGAGTCCTTCAGGTGCGGCGGCACGCGCTCCTCGATCGACGCGGCGCACAGGACCTTCGTGTCCCCCATCGTGATCAGCGCCGAGCCCGCCGCCGCCTTGAGCCAGCGCGGCTCGATCGTCACGAGCCGCAGTGCTCCCGCCTCGCGGCCGTCGGGGCGGAGACGCGTCACGGCGCGCTCGAGGGCGGTGCACCCGCGCGAAGCTTCGGGTCGGGAACGAGCGGCCGCCGGATGTTGAGGTGGCCGCCGAGCGTCTCCTTCTCGCGGCCGTCGACGAGGATTCCGACGCGGCGGATCGATGGGATGTTCGAGGCGAGCGACTCGACGATCGCGTAGGCCGCCAGGATCTCGTCCTCGCTCCCGCCGGTCATCCCTGCCGCGAGGTCCCCCGAGAAGTCCGCGTACGCGGTCCCGTCGGAACGGATCCAGAGCTGTCGCAGCGAGGTCGCGGCCGGCAGCGCCGGAAGCGCCGCCCCGGTCTTCGGCCCCTCGATCAGCGCCGTCAGGATCTGCGTGCCGCGGTCGGCCGGGCGCACCGTGTCGACGATCTCGCGCGTCTCGGCGACGAGCGTGTCGTCGGTGGCCGACGGGAACCAGAGGGTCACGGAGGCCTTCGAGGCGGCCGCGGGCGCCGTGGGCGCATCGGCCGCCGCCTCGGCCGGAGGCGGCTGTGCCGGGGCGCCCGCCCGTGGCGCCGCGTCCTCCCGCGCCGGCGCCGGTCCCCGGCCGCACGCCGCGGCGATCGCGATCGCGGAGAGCGCGCGGAGCGCCACCGCACGGCCCCGCCCGGTCACGGCCCGCCCGCTCCCGCGTGCCCTCTCCCGTCGAGAGCCGCCGAGTCGCGACGGAAGGTCGCGACGGCGCGCGCGATCCCCTCGGCGATCTTGTCCTTGTAGGCGTCGTCCTTGAAGCGCGTCTCCTCGTCGGGATTCGAGATGAATCCCACCTCGACGAGGATCGCGGGCATCGTCGCCCCCATCAGCACGCGGAACGGCGCCTGCCGCACGCCGCGGTCGCGCACGCCGGTCAGCGCGTTGAGCTCCTTCTGGATGGAGTCGGCGAGGCGGCTCGACTCCGCGAGGTAGCTGTTCTGCGCGAGATCCCACAGGACCAGCTCGAGGCCGTGGTCGGGAACGCTCGCCGGCGCCGTCGCTCCCTCCCCCGCCGGCGCGCCCTCCCCCGCCGTCGCGCCCTCCGCCGCCGCCGCCGGCGACTGGTACGCCTTGTTCTCGAGGGCCGCGAGAGTCCGGGCCTCGGCGTCGGTCGCGTCGGTGGACAGGTAGTAGGTCTCGGCGCCGACCGCGACCTTGCGCTTCGAGGCGTTGAGGTGGATCGAGACGAACAGCTCGGCGCGGTTCTGGTTCGCGATCGCCGTGCGGTCGTCCAGGGGCATCACCTTGTCCTCGTCCCGGGTCAGCACCGCGGTCACCCCCTGCTTGGCGAGCAGGGCGACGAGCCGCCGGGCGAGATCGAGCGTGACGTCCTTCTCCTGAAGGCCCGACTTCCCGACGGCTCCGACCTCGACCCCGCCGTGTCCGGGATCGACCACGATCACCGGCAGCGCCCGGCTCGAGGCGCTCGCCGTCTTCGCGGGGGCCCCGCCGCGCTCCCCCTGGAGATCGAGGACGATCCGCGCCGGGTTCTTCAGCTCGAAGGTCTCGAGCCGCCGATAGCCGCGCCCGGTCGTGAACGTGATCCCGCGATCGCCGTCGAAGGCGAACCCCGCGAGGATCGGATCGTCGAGCGTCTGCGTCGACGTGCCGGGCGCGATCGGCTGCGCGCAGAGCACCTGGATCGTCCCCGCGCCCTCGCGCACGTGACAGTCGGCCGGAGCCGAGAACGTCAGCACCGCCCGCGACGACGCGCCCGAGGTGTCGGTCGTGATCTTGACCGAGACCGGCGCGGCCGCGTGGATCGGCAGCGCCGCAAGGCACGTCACGGCGAGCCAGCGGACCGGCCGGGGGGCGTTCACGAGCCCGAATTGTTGCACAATCCGGGCGGAGGTGGCGCATGGAGGTCCTGCTGGTCGTCGCCGGCCTCGCGATCGTGTTCGCGTTTCCGATCGTGGCGCTGGTCGTCGCGCTCAATGCGTCGAACCGGATCCGCGGAGGACCCGACTCGCTCGAGCGGCGTCTCGATGTGCTCGAGGAGAGGCTGCGCCGTCTCGAGCGCGCCGCGCGTCAGGCGGAAGCGCCGTCGCCTCCGCCGCAGCCTCCGCCTCCGCCGCAGCCTCCGCACCCCGCGATCGTCGAGGCCCCTCCGCCTCTCGAAGCGCCGAAGTCCGAGCCGCCCGCCGCCCGCCCGCTCCCTCCTCCGCCGCCCCCGCCGCCGCCTCGTCCGTCGCCGCCGCAGGCTGCGGTCCCCACCGCCACGCTCGAGGAGCGGATCGGTGGGCGCTGGGCCACGTGGATCGGCGTGCTGACGATCGTGATCGCGATGGGGTTCCTCCTCCGCCTCGCGTTCGAGCGAAACATGATCGGGCCGCACGCGCGCGTCACCCTCGGGATCGGCACCGGCATCGGGATGTTCGCCGGCGCCTGGGTCCTGCGGACGCGCCGGACGCTTCCGTACCTGTCGATGGGGTTCGCGGGCGGCGGCCTCGCCATCCTCTACCTGACCCTCTACGCCGCCTACGACTTCTACCACTTCCTCACGCCGGTGACGGCCTGGTCGCTGATGCTCGCGGTCACGGCGACGGGCGGCATCTTCTCCGCGTCGACGCGGCAGCAGCCGACCGCGGTGCTCGCGGTCCTCGGCGGCCTGCTCACCCCGATCCTGCTCGGCGCCGAGGAGCACGACGAGCGGGTGCTGCTCGGGTACCTGATCGTCCTGAACCTCATGGTCCTCGTCATCTCGATCGTGAGGTCCTGGCCGGCGATCAATCGCCTCGCGTGGATGGGAAGCGTGCTGCTGTTCCTTCCCTTCCTCGTCCGCCAGCCGGAAGCCCCGGAGCCCGCCGGGCGGCTCGTCCTCATGTCGGGGCTGTTCCTCGTCTTCCTCCTGCTCCCGCTCCTGCGTTCGTGGCTGACGCGCGAGAGCGCGGAAGCGCTCGACCTGGTGCTCGTCGTCGCCAACGCGGCCCTGTACTTCGCCGCCGTCTACGTCACGCTCGAGCGGTTTTCCCCTCGCCTCGAGGGGCCGTGGGCGCTGGGCCTCGCGGCCGTCTACGCCGGGATCGCGTCGTTCCACATCGGCCGCGTCCACGACGACGAGCTGACCCCCACGGTCCACTTCGGGACCGCGGGCGTGCTCGTCGCTCTCGCGTTCCCGCTGATGCTCCACGGCCCCTGGGTCACGATGGCCTGGGCGGCCCAGGGGGTCGCCTTCCTGTTCGTGGCACCCCGCGCGCGGACCCGGAAGGTCGCGATGACGGGCGGGCTCCTTCTGATGGCCTGCGCCATCGCGCGCACGCTCCTCCTCGATCCGCGGGCCTTCCGCGATCCCGTCCCGTTCTGGAACGTCACCACCTACGTCGGCCTCGCGGTCGTCGCCGCGCTGGGAGTCTCGGGCCAGCTCGTCTCGCGGGTCCGGAAGCTCGCCGACACCGACGGAACCGCAGGGGAGCCCTGGAGGAGCTTGCTCTGGCTCGCCGCCGCCGGCGTGCTCGCCGCGACGGCCGGACGCGAGATCCATCGCCCGTGGGACTCTCTCTTCTGGGCGATCGAAGGGCTAGCGCTGTTCCTGGTCGCCCCGCGGCTTCCCGCGCGCGCCGCGCCGATCATCGGCGGCTCCACGCTGCTCCTCGCAGCTGCGGGGCGTTCCGCGGCGATCGCCTTCCTGGCGGCCCCTCCGGCCGCGCGCTTCGCCAATGCCAACTTCTTCGTCGCGGCCGCCGTCGTCGCGATCCTCGCGATCGCGGGAGTCCGCGCGCGCGCGATCCCGGAGGAGGACGAGTCCCTCGATTACAACTCCGCGGTACTTCGCTCCGCGGCCTGGCTGGTCGCCGCGATCCTTCTCGCGGCGATCTTCTGGACCGAGCCGTCGGGGGTCGGCCGCGGCCTCGGGCTCGCGGCCGAGATGGTCGCCGCCGCGATGCTCGCGCGGGCGGCCCCGGACCCCGCGTTCCCCCTCGCCGCCATCGGGCTCGCCGGGGCGACGTTCGTGCGCCTCTTCCTCGTGGACGCCGGCCCGGCCGCGCAAGCGGCGGCGACGCTCGCGAACCCCTGGGCGGTGTCGCGCGTTCTGGCCTCGCTCGGCGGCGCGTTCGCCGGCTGGACGCTCTCCCGCGTGGAAGGGCAGACGGCCGAAGGCGGAGGGCGCGCCGTCATGGGGCTGTCCTGGCTCGAGCTGATCGCGGCGCTCTCGGTCGCCTGGCTCGATCACACGCAGATGCTCTCCCGCGCCATCGCCTCGTCGGAAGGTGCTGGGGCCGTGCGCGCGCTCTGGTTCCGGTTCCAGCTCGGCCTGTCGGCGCTCTGGGCCGTCTACGCCGGCATCTGCCTGGCGCTCGGCTTCCTCTGGTCCACGCCCCCGCTCCGCTACGCCTCTCTGGGACTGCTCGGCATCACGGTCGCGAAGGTGTTCCTGGTGGACATGTCGGAGGTGGAAGCGATCTGGCGGGTCCTGTCTTTCCTCGTTCTGGGCCTGGTGCTTCTAGGGGTAAGCGTGCTCTACCAGCGCCGCCTGAAGTGAGGACATTCTGGTTGGGGACATTCCTCTTTTTCTTGCGCGGCTCCCCGGATACCGCCGCGCTGCGAAAAATGAGGAATGTCCCCAACCAGAGTATCCCCGAACTTCAGGGACAACTTGCCGAGACGACTTGCTGAGTGATGCCGCAGTACCCCACGCCGTTGGCCGACGACGGAACGCCTGGGCTCAAGTAATCGTGCGGGCTCTCGTTCCCGTTGCCGTCCGTCGACGCCACGACGAAGAAGAGATTTCCGGAGGCGGACGAGGGCATCGGCACGTCGGCGATCCCGGAGGTGCCGAGGCCGCACACGGCGCCGAGGTACGTGTGGGTCGCGACGTTGTCGAGGTCGCCGTAGAAGAGGTTGTAGTCGCGCGCGGTGCACGAGAGCGAGTCCCAGCGGACCCGGAGCGTGGCCCCGCCCGCGAGCTTCTCCGCTCGCATCGGGGTTCCCGGGATCGTCCCGCCGTCCGGAACCCCGACGGGATTCGCCGAGGCCTCGCGCCACTCCCACATGCTCCGGCCGTGCGTTCCGACGCGCAGCCGGTCGTTGGTCCGGTCGTAGGTCAGCTCGATCGAGGCCACGGTCGGGTACCCCGCGCTCCACCCGTACCAGTGCGCGCCGTCGCTGTCGCTGCGGAACATGCCGAGGTCGGTCGCCGCGATCAGAGTCCCCGGGTTGTCGATGTCGATCACCAGATCGTTGACGGGGATGTCGGGGAGATCCCCCGTGATGTCGGTGTACGACGAGCCACGGTTCGTCGACTTCCAGATCTTCCCGGCCCCGTACCCGCTGAAGACGAAGTAGGCCGTGTTCGCGTCGTTCGGGTTGACGCGGATCCGGCGGACGCTGCGCGTCGGAAGGTACGACGGCCGGATGTTCGTCCAGCTCACCCCCGTCGCCGCGGTCGCGTTCGAGCTGACGAACACCGGGCCGGGGTCGAACCCCGCGTAGACGACGTCGGAATTCGAGGGCGCGACACCGAGTGCCGACACCGACAGCCCGAGGGGCATCGACACCGCGACCCAGTTCGAGGCGCGCGCGTCGAGCGAGCGGTAGATCTTGCTCGTCCCCGTCCAGAAGTTGTTCCGGTTCGTCGGGTCGGCTTCGAGGATCCCCACCCACGGGTGCGGCTCCGAGTGTCCGATGCCGCCGTTGGCGTCGGAGAACGAGTTCCCGCCGTCCGCCGAGCGCTGCAGATTGGCGCTCTGGTACTCGCCGATCATCACGTTCGAGCCCGCCGGGCCGGTCATGCACATCCCGCCGTCGCCGCCCAGGATCGTCGTCCAGGTGTTCGCGGGATACCGGCGCTGGCTCCCGTTGTCCTGCGTCCCTCCGGCGGCCCAGTCGGGATCGGCCGGGTTGCGGCAGTTGCCGTAGTACTGCGTCGTGTCGAGGCCGAGCCCCCAGGTCGTCCACGACCCGGCCTGGCTCGTCGAGTGGAACACGCCGCCGTCGCTCGTCGTGAAGACCTCGCCGGCCACCGGCGTGAAGATGAAGTGATGGTCGACGTGGACGCCCGCGTCGGAGCCGGCCCAGGTCGTCCCGCCGTCGAGCGACCGGGAGAGCCCCACGCCCCCCGCGTACATCACGTTCGGATCCCCGGCGTCGATCCCCAGCGCGTTGTCGTACCAGCACTGCCCGCCGCAGAAGCCGACCGATCCGCCCGCGAGCGCGGCCCAGGTGGTCCCGCCGTCGACGGTCTTGTAGATCGTGCCGTTGTTCTGGTCGATCCCCGCGAGCATGATCGCGGGGTTCGACTTCGAGATCGCGAGCGAGATGCGCTGGACGGTCCCCATCGCCGGCAGGCCGGTCGTGAGGAGCTGGAACGACGCCGCGTGATCGGTGGAGCGGTAGATGCCGCCGTTCGCCCCGCCCCAGATCGCGCAGAACACGGTGTTCGGATCGTCGGGACGGATCAGCACGTCCGAGGCGCCGGCGTTCGTCGGAAGCCCGACGGTGGACATCAGATTGAAGGTCGCGCCGCCGTCGGTCGAGAGGTAGCAGCCGCTGTCCCCCGCCGCGTACAGGCGCGTGGGCTCCGACTTGTGGATCGCCAGGCGCCGCACCGAGCCCGAGAAGTTGTTGCTCCGCGTCCAGGTCAGACCGTCGTCGACGGACTTCAGCACGCCGATGCCGCCGTAGTTGTCGATCGCGCCGTTCCCCTCCCCCGTCCCGAACCAGATCGTCTTGGGGTTTGTCGGATCGAGGAGGACCGCGCCGCCGGACAGCGTCGCCTCCCGGTCGGTCAGCGGCTCCCAGGTGGCGGCCCCGTCACGGGTCCGCCAGACCCCGCCGTCCGCGACCGCGATATAGAGGGTGTTCGGCTGCCCGTCGGGCCGGTCGGCTCCGAGCGTGCGTCCCGGGATCGTGTACGGTCCGATCGGAATCCACCGCCCGTACGGGGAGATCCCGGCCGTGACCGCGGGCGAGGCCGCGGGCGGCGCGCTGCGGTTCGTCACGTCCGGCGGCGACTTGTGGGTGATCCCCCACTGTTGCAGGGCCGCGTTGGTCTCCGCCTGGTTGCGCATCACCGCGGTCCCGCGATCGCGCCATCCCACGGGGACGAGCTTGTCGAACGGATCGAGCCGCGTCTTGAAGAAGGAGTAGAGCCGCATCGTCTGCTTGGTCGCGTGCCCCGTGTGGATCAGCTCGACCCACTTCCGGAACGAGGAGTCGGCGGCGCCGAGCTCGGCCGCGGTGACCGGCACCAGCGTTCGCATCTCGTCCCCGAAGCTCGCCGGCGGAACGGCATTGACGTCGTCCGGGTCGATCGGCTGTCCCGACGGATTGGCCGGCTTGTCGGGGGTCGCCGGATTGCCGGCGGCGAGAGCGACCGTCGTGAGCGTCGCCGCGAACACCGCACACGTACCGGACCCGAGCACAT
>DATKHQ010000337.1:0-5131 GCA_035510175.1 Candidatus Sulfotelmatobacter sp.
TCGACGGGGGCGCCTGCGCGGGATGCGGCGAGCCGATCCCCGGATTCTGGCCCGCGTCGTGGACCCCGGCCGTGAGCGCGGCCGGTGCTTCGCGATTCCCGCGGCCCGTCGGAATCCCGCGGGCTTCATGACCCGACCCCCGCGCAGCATCCTCTACGTCCCCGCCGGGCGGCGCGAGCTCCTGGAGAAAGCCGGGCGCGCGGGCGCCGACCTGGTCATCGTCGACCTCGAGGACGGCGTCGCTCCCGACGAGAAGGACACGGCGCGCGAGAACGTCCGCGCCGCGGTGGCATCCCGAATCCTGGGCGGTGAGCGTCCGTGGATGCTGCGCATCAACGCGGGGCGCTCCGGGCCGCACCCCGGCGATCTGACCGTCGTCGGGTACGCGCGGCCGCCGTGGGTCGTCGTGCCGAAGGTCGAGGACCCGGGCACGGCCGGCGCCCTCGCGAGCCGGTTCGCCGAGCACGGTGCCATGACCGCGCTGATGATCGAGACCGCCGCGGGCGTGCTCGCGGCACCGTCCCTCGCGGCGGCGCACCCGAAGATCGCGATGCTGATCGTCGGGTCGGCCGACCTGCGCGTGTCGCTCGGCGCGCGCCCCGACCCGCATCGGACGTGGGAGCGCCATGCGCTCGCCCAGGTCATCCTGTCCGCCCGCGCCGCCGGGATCGCGGCCATCGACTCGGTCTACTTCGCGTTCAAGGACGACGCCGGTCTGCGGCGTCACGCCGCGATCGGCCGCGAGCTGGGCTTCGACGGGAAGAGCTGCATCCATCCGTCCCAGATTCCCGTCGTTCACGAGGTCTACGCCCCGACACCCGACGAGGTCGCCTGGGCCCGCCGCGTGGTGGCCGCCTGGGAGCGCGGGAACGGGGCCGCGAACGGCGTCGTCGCGATGGACGGGGAGATGGTCGAAGCCCTCCACGTCGCACTGGCGGAACGTATCTTGGGAATGAAGACATCCTGAAATAGTCTCCGAGACAAATCCCTTCTTCGCAGCGAGGCGGTATCCGGGGAGCCGAGCAAGAAGAAGGGATTTGTCTCGGAGACTATTTCAGGATGTCTTCATTCAACCGGGGGACGAGGTCGGTGCGGCCGAGGGCGATCGCGCGCCGGTAGGCCTCGGACGCCTGGGCGCGCCGCCCGGACTCGGTGAACAGGTGGCCGAGCTCGGCCCAGGCTTTCGCGCTGCCCGGGTCGAGTAGCACGGCATGGCGCGCGGCGACGGTCGCACCGTCGAGATCGCCGCGTCTATGGAGAAGCAGCGCGAGGTCGAGGCGCGGGGGAGCCCACGCAGGCGCAAGACGCGCGGCCTCGCGGAACGCCGTCTCCGCTCCGGCGAGATTCCCCGTCCGCACGAGTGCCAAGCCACGGTCGAGGTGGGGCGGAGCATACGGCGGCCACGCGCGGGACGCGGCGGCGAAGTGGGCGAGAGCGCGGTCGAGCCGGCCGTCCTCGGCTTCGAGAGAGCCGACCCAGTACTGCGCGCGAGGCGCTTCGGGATACGAGCGCAGCGCCGCTTCGAAGATCGTGCGATCGCTCCTCCAGTCGGCCGCGCGCCTCCACATCGCCGCCGCGAGCACCGCGACGGCAAGCCCGCTCACGAGCGGCCCGCCGCGGCCGACCCGTGCGAGGGCCGCGCTCAGAAGCACGGCGGCGCCGGTGAGCGGGAGGTAGAGAAACCGCTCCGCGAAGATCGCCCCGATCGGGACGACGAGATTCCCGATCAGGAGGTAGGGGACGAGCACGAGCAGGCCGCCGACGGCCAGCGGCGGGCGGGATCGCGCGAAGCCGGCGGCGCCGAGGATCGCGATGGCGAGGAAGATCAACGTTCCCGCCACGGGACGCGGCGCGAGCGGGCTTCGCTCGATGGCGATGCACGGGCCCGAATAGTCGACGGAGAGGCCGTAGGGAAGAACGGACAGGCGGGCGTAACGGCTCGCGAGGCCGAGCGCGGTTGCCTCGCGGGCGGCGGCCGGCTGCGCGACGAGCGGGTTGTCCATCTCCGGGATCTCCTGGACCGGCGCCCACGCTTGAAGCGACAGGACGCGCAAGATCCCGAAGACGACGATCCCGAGGACGACAGGAGCCAGCGCTCCGGCGCGGTCGATGCGCGCCGCGGCGGTTTTCGGCCGCTCGCGAAGCAGCTCGACGAGAAAGACGATCGGAGCGGCGGCGAGCCCGGTCTCCTTCGAGCCGGCGGCAAGCAGGACGCAGGCGGCCGCGCCCCACGAAGCCAGGCGCGCCGCGGCGTCCGTGGGCCGCGCGCCGCGCCAGGGACCCGTGGCCAGGGAAAGGCGGACCGCCGCCAGCGTGAACAGCGCGGCCAGGATCTCGGAGCGTCCGACGACGCTCGCGACCGCCTCGGATTTCGCCGGGGTCACCGCGAACACGGCGGCGCCAAGGAGCGCCGGCACGGCGGCGACCCCCAAGGCCACGGTGAGCCGCCAGAGAAGGACGCACAGGAGCGCGTGGAGGGCGAGATTGACGGCGTGGGACACGGCCGGCCGCGCCCCTCCCGCGAGCGCGCGCTCGAGCGCGAAGCTCGCGATCGTCACCGGACGGTAGAGCGAGCGGTCGCCCCCGCGGGCTCCCTCCCAGTACGACGCGGTGAGGATCTGCGTCGGGGCGCCTGCGGCACCTCCGGTCGGCGCCTCGACCACGAGGTGGTCGTCCTGCACGTACCCCGCGTGCAGGAGCGGCAGGTGGGAGAGCAGGACGAGAGCGAAAAGGAGCCCCGCGGCCGCCGGTCCCGGGAGCGCGCGACCGGGGCTCCGGGGCGCTCTCACCCCGGCACCCTCATCGCAGCGCGCCGAGCGTCTCCAGGATCTCCGGTCCGACGAGCACCTCGCGGGGTTTGCTGCCGTCGGCGGGGCCGATGATCCCTTCCTGCTCCATCATGTCGACGATCCGCGCGGCGCGCGCGTAGCCGAGGCGCATCCGGCGCTGGATGAGCGTGATCGAGCACATCCCTTCCTGGAGGATGAGCTTGACGGCGTCGATGTACACGCTGTCGCGCTCCCCCGGGTCGAACGGGCCGCCCCGCTCCTCCTCCGGGTCCTTCAGAACCGACTCGTCGTACACCGGCTTCGCCTGCTTCTTGAGGAATGCGACGATCCGGTTCAGCTCCCCCTCCGTGATGAACCCCGAGTGGACGCGAAGCAACCGCGCCGAGCCCGAGGGCAGGAAAAGCATGTCGCCGCGCCCGATCAGGTGCTCGGCGCCTTGCTGGTCGATGATCGTGCGCGAGTCGACGCGCTGGGAGACGCGGAACGCGATGCGGGCCGGGAAGTTCGCCTTGATCGTCCCGGTGATGACGTCGACCGACGGGCGCTGCGTGGCGAGGAGCAGGTGGATGCCGACCGCGCGCGCCATCTGCGCCAGGCGCATGATCGACTCTTCCACGTCGGCGGACGAGACCATCATCAGGTCCGCCATCTCGTCGATGACGATGACGATGTAGGGGAGCGCGCGCAGAGCTTTCGCCTCGCCGGTGCGCTCGTCGCTCATCGTGCGGCCGGGCTGCTCCGCGAGCGCTTGATTGAACTGCTCGATGTTGCGCACCCCGACCGAGGCGAGCTGCTTGTAGCGGCTCTCCATCTCGCGCACGGCCCACTTGAGCGCGGTCGACGCGTGCTTCGGGTCGGTGACGACCGGAATGAGCAAGTGCGGGATGTCGGCATACATCCCGAGCTCGATCATCTTCGTGTCGATCATGATGAACCGGACGTCCGCCGGGGTCGCCTTGTAGAGGATCGAGGTGATCATCCCGTTCAGGCCGACCGACTTCCCGGCTCCGGTCGCGCCGGCGATGAGGAGGTGCGGCATCCGCTCGAGCTCGGCGGTGAAGACGTCGCCGTGAATGTCCTTGCCGAGCGCCAGCGTCAGCTTCGACCGGGAGGCGCGGAACCTCTCCGACCCGATCAGCTCGCGCGGGTAGATCGTCTCCTGGTGGCGGTTGGGGACCTCGATGCCCACGGTCGAGCGTCCGGGGATCCGGTCGATCCGGATCGACTCCGCCTTCAGTCCGAGGCAGAGGTCGTCGACGAGCCCGACGATCTTCGAGTAGCGGACGCCGGCCTCCGGCATGAACTCGAAGGTCGTCACGACCGGGCCCGGGTGGATCGCCTCGACCTTCCCATCCACGGCGAACTCGCGGAACTTGTCCTCGAGAAGCTGAGCGCGGGCGAGGAGATCCTGCTTGCTCTCCCCCTCCTGCGGCTTCGGCTCGTTGAGCAGCTCCAGGGGGGGTAGGGCGACGCCGCCCGGGGCTTCCGTGCCCGGAAGCGCCGGCTGCTTGGCGGCCGGCGCGGGCTTGGGAGGTGCTGAGCGCGCGGAGACCTTCGGCTGGGCCCCCAGCTCCTCGCGGGGCCGGACGCGCTTGGCCGGCAGGTCGATCGCCTCGTCCTCGTCGTCCGGGATCGGGATCGCCGGCCGCCGGGGCGCCGGCTCGGGCGCCGCGTCCGCCGCGGCCTGGCGCTCGGCGGCGCTCTTGGCGTGCTTGTCCGCCAGCGCGCGCTTGGCGGCCTCCTTCCGGCGGCTCTCCCGCCAGGCCGAAAACCGCTCCGCCTGACCCGCCAGACGCTCGCCCATCCCCGTGCCGAGCCGCCCGGCGGTCTTCGCGAACGAGAAGCGGGTCGTCAGCACGATCGTCGCCGCGAGGAGAGTGCCGGCGGTGAGCGTCGCCCCGAGCGGGTTCATGAGCGCCTCGAGCCCTCCGGCGATCTTGGAGCCGACGTAGCCCCCGGCGTGGAAGATCTCACCGCCGAACCGGATCGAGCCGTACAGGAGATCGAGGACCGTCGCGAGCGTCGCGAGCAGCGCCGTGAACCCGACGAGACGGCCGTAGGACGAGGCGGCGCTCTTCCCGCGGAAGCGGTTCCACCCGGTGATCGCGAGCACCACCGGAACCAGGAACGCCGCGGTGCCCAGGAGCTGGAGCAGGGTCTCCGCAAGCGTCGCTCCGACCCGTCCGATCCAGTTCGCCTCGCCGTGGAGTCCGGGCTGCCGCTGGAACCAGGTCGCGTCCCCTCCGTCGTAGCTCGTCAGCGCGAAGACGGCGATCGCGGTGAACAGCAGCAGGACGAGGCCGGCGACCTCGTCGAACCACCGCTTCTTCCGCAGATTCGTC
>DATKHQ010000338.1:0-8126 GCA_035510175.1 Candidatus Sulfotelmatobacter sp.
CGCGTGGAGTACGCGATCGAGGGCTTTCGTCTCGAGAAATCCTTCGCGAAGAAGCGCTCGCTCAAGGAGATCGTGACGAAGCCGTTCGTCCCGGCAGAGCGGATCGAAGCGCTTCGCGGCGTCGACCTCCACGTCAGGACCGGCGAGATCTTCGGTCTGCTCGGTCCCAACGGCGCGGGCAAGACGACCCTCGTCAAGATCCTCTCCTGCCTCGTCCTTCCGGACCGCGGCCGCGCGGTCGTCGGCGGCGAGGACGTCCGCCGCGAGAACCGTGTCAAGCCCAACATCGGCCTCGTGCATTCCGACGAGCGGTCGTTCTACTGGCGGCTGTCGGGGCGGGACAACCTCCGTTTCTTCGCGAGGCTCTACGACGTGCCCGGGCCGCGGATCGAATCGCGCATCGACGAGCTGCTCGAGCGGGTCGAGCTGTCCCACGCCGCCGGTCAACGATTCTCCGGATACTCCTCCGGCATGAAGCAACGCCTGGCCGTCGCCCGCGCGCTTCTCCACGACCCGCCGATCCTCCTCATGGACGAGCCAACGCGCTCGCTCGATCCCGCGTCGTCGTTGTCCCTGCGCGAGTTCATCCGCGACGAGCTGAAGGGGCGCCTGGGGAAGACGATCCTGCTCGCGACCCACAATCTGCGCGAGGCGGAGATGCTCTGCGACCGCCTCGCGATCCTGGTGAAGGGGACGGTGCGGCAGGTTGGCACGGTCGGGGAGGTGCGGCGCTGGGGGATGGACGAGCGGCAGGTGCGGCTCGAGGTGTCGAACTGGCGCGACGGGATCGCCGGGCCGTTTCGTGTCGTCTCCGCCGAGAAGCTCGACGGGATCCACCGGGCCGTGGTGGCGCTCGACGGCGACGGGCGCTTGAACGACCTCCTCGCCGCCGTCATGGCGGCCGGCTGCGTCGTCCACGCCTGCGACCGGGTGGAGCCCGATCTCGAGGAAGCCTTCGCGCGCTTGATGCGCGAGGAGTCCGCGAAAGGCGCCGCGTGAAGCGGTTCTTCACCAAGATCTGGGCGTTCCTCTACCGGGACCTGTTGACCGATTTGTCGTACCGGTTCGCGTTCGTCCTCCAGCTGTTCGGCATGGTGTTCGCCGTCGCGGTCTTCTACTTCGCGAGCCGGATGATCGACCCGAAGACCGCGGGCCTCGACGGGATCGAGCCGTTTCCATGGATCCTGGTCGGCATCGCGTTCCAGCTCTACTTCGCAACGGCGCTCTATTCCTTTTCGGAGAAGGTCCGAAGCGAGCAGGTCCTGGGGACGCTCGAGGCGATGCTCGTGTCGCCGACCCCTACCTCGATGGTGATCTTCTCCTCGGCCGCGTGGGATTTCACCTGGGGCGCCCTCCGGCTGGTCGTCTACTTGCTCGCGGCGGTTTTCCTGTTCGGGGTGAAGCTCCACGTCACGAGCCCACTCGCCTTGATGCTCGGGATCGTCCTCACGCTGCTCTCGTCCGCCGGAATCGGGCTGCTGTCCGCCTCGTTCATCCTCTACTTCAAGCGTGGGGATCCGGTGAATTTCATCCTGACGATGGGGACGACCTTCTTCGGAAACGTGATCTTTCCAGCGAAGGTCCTGCCGGCCAGCGTTCGGGGAGTCTCGGCATGGCTGCCGATGACCTGGTCCCTCAAGGTCGTCCGGGGGTCGCTCCTCCAGGGCGCCGATCTTTCCGCGCTGCAGGGGGAGATCCTGCGGCTCGCCGTCCTGACCGCCGTGCTCGTTCCCCTGGGGCTTTTCGCGTCCCGGATCGCCATCCAGAAGGCGAAGCGGGAGGGGTCGCTGGTTCAGTACTGAAAGTATCGCCCCCTGCGGCCGCCCGAATCGCGGTAAATTCAATCGGGGCTGGAGAAGTCGCCATGCGCTACGTCGCAATGGCCGCCGCGGCAGGGATGGCCCTCATCGGATGGGCCGGTGTCCGCGCCGACGATTCCAACGCGCGCACGATCCAGATCGCGATGGGACTGGCGCAGCGCGGGCTCGCCTCGCTCGAGAAGGGGAACACGGCGCGCGCGCGCGAGGACTTCGAGAAGTCGATCGTCAAGTACCCCGGGCTTCCCGAGGCCCACATCGGCCTCGGGCATCTCGCGATGCGCGAGCGGCGGTTCGAAGACGCACTGGAGGAATACCGGCGCGCTCAGCAGTGCCACCGGGAGCTGTCCGGCCTCATTCTCGAGCTGTCGACCGATCGGTACGCGAAGTCGCGCGAGGAGCTCACGCGCCTGCGCATCATCAAGGGCCAGCTCGACATGGCGGCGGCGCGGAGCGAGGGCGGCGGCGGCGACAGCGGCACGATGACCGGCTCCGGGAAGAGCGAGGGTCAGATTCAGCGCGAACGGACCGAGGTCGATCGCCAGATCGCGGAGCTCGAGACGATGGATGCCCCCAATCCGACGACGGCCAAAGAGCCGCCGGCGAGGCTGTACTTTTTCGAGGGGAACGCGCTATTCGACCTGCAGCGTGTCGACGACGCAATCACGGCGTGGGAAGAGGCCGCCCGGCGCGACCCGAAGTTCGCTCCGGTCCAGAACAACCTGGCCGTCGCCTACTGGCGGAAGGGGAGGCTCGCCGACGCGCAGGCGGCGCTCGATCGTGCCGTCGGGCTCGGATTCCAGGTGAATCCTAGTTTCCGGGACGATCTCGCGCGATCGGCGTCGAGCCTGGCCGACGGGCGTTGAGCGCATCGCGAACCGCATCGACGACGAGGTCGGGCTGGTCGAACTGGATGTAATGCCCGCTCGCCGAGGCGATCACCTGGTGTCCCTCCGGAAACGTCCCGGCCATCGCGCGCTGCATGTCGAGCCACGCCGAGCGGAACGCCGGCGGATCCGCGGCGCGGGCCGCCGTGATCACGATGACCGGGAACCGGCCGGCCGGGGCGGCCGCGACCGCGTTCCGGACCTCGGCGGCGCTCGACGGCATCGCCGCGACCTCCTCGCGAAAGGCCGCCGGGCCCGCCGCCATCTCGGTGCGGCGCTTCTCGCGCTCGGCCGGCGTGACTAGCGACTCCTCGCGATCCGGAAAGGATTCCGGGGTGGCGTCCACGAGCACGAGCCCGGCGACGAGCTCCGGGTGGCGCGCCGCGAACAGGCGCACGTTGAGCCCGCCGAACGAGTGCCCGACCAGGACGTACGGGGGCGGGATCTCGGCGCGCCGGAGCAGCTCGGCCAGCTCGCCGACGATGCGTTCGCTCGTGCGCGGCGCCGGTCCGCGATCGCTCTTTCCGAGCCCGGCACGATCGTAGGCGCAGACGCGGGTGAGCTTCCGGATGCCGGGCACCACCCAGTCCCAGGTGCCCAGCGTGTCGCCCGCGCCGGCATCGAGGACGACCACCGGGCCGCCCTCCCCGACGCACCGGAGGTGTAGGCGATAGCCGCCCACGTCCACGCGCTTGTCGAGGGTGCGGGCGGCAAAGGCCGCGGTCGAAACGACGATCGCGGCGGCGATGGCCCGTCCTCCGGCTCGCATGAGGTCCCCCAGAGGCCATCCTACGCTCCGGCCGTACAATCGGCCCGGTTCGCCATCCCGCGGGAGCGGGCGGCGCAAGGAGCGAGCATGATCAACGGGGCCCACGTCATCGTTTACAGCAACGACGCCGACGCCGATCGCGCCTTCCTCCGCGACGTGCTCGGGCTTCCGCACGTGGACGTCGGCGGCGGCTGGCTGATCTTCGGGATGCCGCCGTCCGAGGTCGCCGTGCACCCCGGAAGCGAGAACGACCGTCACGAGCTCTATCTGATGTGCGAGGACGTGGCCCAGTTCGTCGCCGCGATGAAGACGCGGCGGATCGCCTGCACCGCCGTCCGCGACGAAGGATGGGGGAAGCTGACCGAGATGACCCTGCCCGGCGGCGGCGCGATCGGCGTCTACGAGCCGCGCCACGCGAGGCCCGGAACGATGACGGCGAAGGGCAAGAGCGCGAAGCCGCCGGCCCGCGCGGCACGGAAGGGGAGGCCGGCTCGGAAGGCCGCGCCGGCGCGCAAGGCCACCAAGGCACGGAAGTCGAAACGGTCCACGTGAGCGACCCCACCGAGCCGCTCCACCCCGACCGGGAGCCTTCGGGACTCACGCTCTCGCCGGGGACGCGCGTCGCGCACTTCCGCGTGTTGCGCGAGCTGGGCCGGGGAGGCTTCGGAATCGTCCACCTCGCGGAGGACCTCGAGATCCCCGGACGCGCCGTCGCCCTGAAGACGGTTCCCGCGGGATCCGGGGCCCCGGATGCCGAGCGGCTCCGCCACGAAGCGGCGGCGCTCGCGGCGCTTCACCACCCGCACATCCTGGTCGTGCACGAGGTCGGAGTCGGTCCGTCGGGGATATTCCTCGCCGAGGAGTACATGCCGGGCGGCTCCGTCGCGGAGCGGATCGCGGCCGGCCCGCTCCCGGAAGCCGAGGCGTTGACGATGGCGCGCGATGCCGCGGACGCGCTCGCCGCGGCGCATCGAGCAGGGATCGTCCACCGGGACTTCAAGCCGGCGAACCTCCTGCGCACCGCGGATGGCCTCGTGAAGGTCGCCGACTTCGGTCTCGCCCTTCGCGGCGGCGCCGGCGCTCCGTCGGGGGCGGGCGCCGGCATCGCGGGAGCGATCGCGGGAGAGGACACGGTGACGGCTCCGCTCGGAGACGGGCGCCGGCTCGCCGGCACCCCGGCGTACATGCCGCCGGAGGTGTTCGAGGGCCATTCCGCGACGGCCCTCGGGGATCAGTTCGCGTTCGGCGTCACCCTGCACGAGATGCTCTCCGGCCGTCGCCCCACGCGTGGCGTTCCGTCGGTCGCGCCGGGCTTCGCAGCGGATCTCGAGGGAATCGTCGCCCGGACGATCGCGCGCGATCCCGCGCGGCGGTTCCCCGACATGCGCGCCGTCGTGGAAGCGCTCGATGACGCAGTCCTGCGGCGCTCTCCCGAGCGCCGGCGGGCCAGGCGGGTGGTTGTTCTGAGCGTCTTGCTCGTCGCGATCCTCGTCGCGGGGTGGTACGGATGGAGGTGGAGCGAGCAGCGCAGGGCGCGGGCGCTCAACGAGCGCGGACGCGCGTCGCTCGAGCGCGGAGACCGCGACGAGGCACGTGCCGCGTTCGTCGAAGCGCACTCCGCGGATCCCGGCTATCTTCCCGCCTGCACCAACCTCGGGCAGCTCGCGGCGATCGAGTCGACGCCCGACTGGGCCGTCACGATCCTCCGCGATTGCGCGCGGCAGTTCCCCGATGCCGCCGCGGTGAGATACAACCTGGGCGCCGCGCTCGGACGGACCGGGCGCCGGGCCGAGGCATCGGCGGAGCTGACCAAGGCGCTCGGCCTCGCGCGCGATTCGTCGCTGCGGCCTCTGGTCGTCAACGAGCTCGCCCGCACGATGATCGCGGACGGCCGGGCGGCCGATGCCACCGCCCTCGTCGTCGCCGAGCATCCGGATCCCGCGGCGTCCCTCGAGGGCGCGCTGCTGACCCGCACGCTCGGCGTCGCGCACCTCGAAGCCGGCCAGCCGGAGGCTGCGCGGGCTGCGCTCGAGGCGACCCTCGAGGGGAAGCTGACCCCGTCCGAGCGCCCTGCGACGCTCGCCGAGCTCGGGCGCGCCCTCGAGGCGCTCGGGCGCAGCGCCGACGCAAGGGAGAACTACTCTCGCGCGATCGTCGAGGGCGCGACGGGAGAGGCGGCCGACCTCGCGCGCGCGGGGCTGGCTCGCATGGAGCACGCGACACGATAGGCCGGCCGCGTGACGTATGATGGCCGCAAGCGCCGCCCGGGGGTACCCCAATGACGCTTCGACCGCTCGTCGTGGCCGCGTTCCTGTCGATTCCGGCGTGGCCTCCCGCGACACCGGCTTCCGATGTCGTCGCACCCGCCGCCGGCGTGCTCGCTTCGATGCGTCCCCCGGTCGCCGTCGAGCGGGCCGGCTCCAATGCCGCGCCTCACGTCGAGCTGGGCATGCGGCTCGAGGCCGGCGACGTGGTGAAGGCCGGACCCGGGGGAGGCGCCATCGTGTATCTCGCGGGCGGAGCGATCGTCCACGTCAAGGAGGGAGAAAGGCTCGCGGTCCCCGCGCGGGGTGCCGCGGCGCGCGCCGGCGCGCGGGACGGAGCACTTCCGGCCGGTGTCGTGAAAGCGTCGGAGTCGGGGCTTTGGATCCTCAACGACCCAGAGGGAAGCATCGTCGTGGCGGGCATGCGGGGCGGCTCGGATGCCGCGTGGGGCGTGACGCCCGACCTGCGCGTCGTCCCGCTCTCGCCGCGATACGAGGTGACGCTGACGGCTCGGCCGCGCTTCGTCGCCGCGGGCGGCCCGCGGCCCGCCCGGATCAGCGTCGCGACGGGGAAGCAGGTCGTGTGGACGAGCGGCGGGCTCGACGGCGACGGGCCTTGGTCTCCCGACGGGTTCCCCGCGCTCGACCCGTCCAAGCTGTACGCGTGGCGGCTCGAGAGCGCGGCCGACGGGGCGCCGGTTTCCGAGTGGGTCGCCTTTCGTGTTTCCCCGCCGGCCGCCGCGGACGATGCCGCGACCTTCGAGCGCCGGATGGCGGATCTCTCCGGCGCTCCCGGCGGAGCGACCGCGGCCGACGTGCTCCGGTGCGGCCGTTACCTCGAAACGTCGAGCTGGACCCCGCTCCTGTCGGCGGCGATCCGAGTGCTCTCGATCCAGCCGGACTCGACCCTGGCCAAGCGTGCCCGCGATCGCGCGATCGCGGGATTGCGCCTCGAGGCGGCGGACGCGGCGCTCCTCGCGGGGCGGCTCGACTGAGCAGAATTGCTGGACACCACCGTCCGGGGGCCGTATGAATGAATCAACCCCCCGCCTGGAGGCCGCCACGGTGCCGTTCTCCGCACGAGCCGGTGTGCGAACAGCACTTCTCGCGAGCGCGTGCGCGCTGCTGATCGCGCTCCCTTCGTCCGCGCAGACCCTCGGCAAGCGGCTCGGCCGGAACTTCGACAGCAACCTGTACTATCCGGCCGATTCCTTCTTCACGGCCCAGGGTCCGGAGGCGGTTCTAGCACTCGGCCATCCCACCGGCGTCTGCTTCTCGGGCTCCTCGTGCAGCGTGGACACCGATTGCGTCGCGCCGGAGACATGCATCAACGGAGCGTGCGGGGCCGTGGTCGACGCGCAGGTCGGCTACGTCGCCGTGATCGCAAAGGCGCGCTTCTGCTCGATCCTCGCCTGCGGCGGAGTGCCCGTTCCGGAATGCCCCGGCGCCGTGTGCGACGGCAGCGGGACCTGCAACGATCCGGGCTCGAACGTGAGCGATCTGTGCCGCTGCCTCACCTGCGACGAGAGCGACCCCACGATTCCCGCGTCGGACCTCGCGTTCGCGGACACCTTTGACGGGACGGGGACGGCGTCGTGGGCGCTGGGCCAGGCGGAATTCGTGCACGATGCCACGCGCTCCTATCTCTTCCTGCGCAAGGGGGACTTCCCACCGGACCCGTCCGGCAACCCGACGTTTCCGCCCACCTCGGTCGCGCTGACGCGTTTCCCGCTGACGCCAGGAGCGGACTACGTGATCCACGTCAAGTGGACGTTCGTTCCCGCGGACGCCAACCTCCGGGACTGCCGCTCCGCGCAGCTGACGCTGTGGCTCGACACCGGCGCACCGGTGTGCCCGTGAGGAGGCGGCGATGAAACGCGCGCCGGTCCTCGCGGCTCTCCTCGCGCTGCTCGCGCTGCCCGCGTCTGCCCAGACTCTCGACAAGCGCCTCGGGCGCTCGTTCAACGACCAGCCGTACGAGCCCCAGACGTTCTTCTTCACGGCGGAGCGCCCCGAGGGCGTTCTCCAGATCTCGAACGTCATCGGGCCGTGCCCCGATGCGACGGCCCTCTGCGCGACCGCCGCGGACTGCGTGGCGCCGGGAAACGCCGGCTGCGGCCCGGACGGCACCTGCATCGATCCGGTCACGCATCTGCTCGGTCAGATCTCCGTGATCCGGAAGGCCCGGTACTGTGAGATCGCCGCGTGCGCGGGCGTGCTCCTCGCCGAGTGCGGCGGCACCGTCTGCCCCGCGGGCCAGACGTACTGCCCGAACCCGGGAGACTGCGCGTCGTGTCCGCTCGCGCGCGCGCTGTGCCTGTGCGACGGCGGGCTCACCTGCCCGACCGACGACGCGATCCTCGATCCCTCCTGGGTCGCCTTCGACGAC
>DATKHQ010000339.1:0-4104 GCA_035510175.1 Candidatus Sulfotelmatobacter sp.
CCCGACGAGCGGGCGATTCTTCCGCTTGAGCCCGCGAGGAGGGCGGAGCGAGGCGGAGCCGCGATTTGAAAGCGGCGATCCGCCGAGCGTGCCGCGCGAACCGATATCTTGTCGAGAAAGAAGACTCGGAACAGAAAATCGCGTCAGCTGTGCCAGTCGCGCGGGTAGCGGAAGTCCCAGCCCACGGAGCGCGTCGACACCTTCGCGATCACGGGCAGGCACCGCTTGAATTGCGAGCCCACGATCGCGCGCGCGATGCGGCGCACGGTCTTCCGGGGGTAACCCTTCCGGACGATCGTCTCGGGTGACACGCGCGCGTCGACGAGGAGCGCCACGATACGGTCGGCCTCGTCGTAGGTGACGCCGAGATCCTTCTCGTCGGTCTGCCCCGGCCAGAGGTCGGCGGACGGGGGCTTGGTGAGCACCGCGCGCGGGAGGCCGAGCCACGTCGCAAGCGCGACGACCTGCGTCTTGTAGAGATCGCCGATCGGGTTGATGGCCGAGGCCATGTCGCCGTGGAGCGTGCCGTACCCGAGGAGCAGCTCGGTCTTGTTGCTCGTGCCGAGCACGAGCGCGTCGTGCTCCGCCGAGCGGTCGTAGAGCACGATCATCCGCGCGCGGGCCATCACGTTGCCGAGGCGGCGCGGACCCGGATCTCCCGACGCCAGAACGAAGCCGTCGACCATGGCCGAGATGTCGATCTTCTCGGCGACGATCCCCAGGCGCCCCACCACCGCCTCCGCGTCGCGCAGGGACGACGGCGCGCTGGCCCGGTACGGGAGCATCACCGCGATCACGCCCGCGCGCCCCAGCGCCTCGACCGCGAGGGCCGCCGCGAGAGCCGAGTCGATCCCGCCCGACAGGCCGACGACGACCTTGCGCTTTCCCGTGCGCTCCACCTCGGCGCGGATGAACCCGGAGAGCAGGCGCGCGGTCTCCGCCGGGTCGATCGAAAGATCCGGCTCGAGCGGCGCCGCCGACGGAACGACGCGGAGCTTCCGCTTCACGATCTGGACGCGCGCCGGCGGCGCCGCGCTTGCGCGGCGGCCTCCTTCGGGAGCGCGAAGCGCGCCTGGCGAATGCGCGCGAGCTCGCGGTGAGCCAGCTCCAGGTTCTCGTCGCGCAGGAGCGGGTAGACGGTGCGGGCGCGGCGCAGGACCTCGTCGGAGAGCTCGGCGATCGCGATCCCCGTGTCGAGCGCCGGAAGGGACGCGATCGTCCGCCCGAACGGGTCGAGCGCCATCGAGCCGCCGCCGAAGTTGAGGCCGTCCTCGTACCCGACCCGGTTGACGTACACGACGAAGGCCGTCTGGAACTGCGCGGTCACGCGCAGCAGGTCGTGCCAGACGCCGAGGCTGGTCACCCCGCGCCCCGGCCGCGCCCCGCGCGTCGGCCCGCTCGAGAGCACGAAGAGGATCTCCGCCCCGTCCTGAACCAGAAGCCACGCCAGCGCCGGGTGCCAGGCGTCCTCGCAGACCAGGATCCCCGCGGGGCCGTGCGGCGTCGGGAATGCGCGCACGATCTCGCCGGGTGCCAGGTCCCGCCCCTCCTCGAACATCCCGTAGGTCGGGAGGTAGATCTTGCGGTGGACGTGGACGGCCTTCCCACGAGAGAAGTACGCCGCGGCGTTGTAGAACCGGTGCCCGGGTGTTTCCTCGACGAAGCCGGCGACGACGTCGATCTCCCTCGAGGCGCGGGCGAGCGCCTTCTGCGCCGCGGATGCCGCGGTGATCGCAACGTCCGGCACCTGGTCGCGCAGGACGTACCCCGAGAGCGAAAGCTCGGGAAAGACGACGAGGCGCGCCTTCTCGCGGCGCGCGAGCTTGATCGCGTCGAGGTGGAGGGAGAGGTTGGCTTCGAGGTCGCCGAGACGGGGGGCGATCTGCGCCAGCGCTACGCGGACCGAGTTCACCCGTTCCACTCCTGCGGGGAGGCAGACGGTACCACAGCGCCCGGGACCCCACCCGCGCCAGACCGGCACATCTCGTCGGAATTGGCGGCAACCCGGTCATACTGGCCGGTTAGGCGCAAGTTTTTTCGAGGCCAGGGCTTGCCATTCCGCCCCGCCGATTGCAAGAAAAGAGGCGAATTTGGGGCACTTTGAGATCGGTCCCCGCATTTTCGGCTTTTGTCCTGGTTCTGGCCCGCTTCTTTCATAAGTAGAGTGCGATCGGGAACTCCCCGGAGGCGACCATGGCGAGGAAGAGCCTGCAGATGATCGACGAGACCATCGAGTTCGACCCGTCGGTCCGGACGGAGGCCGACGAGGCCCGCGCCGAAATCGCGGAAGCCCAGCGCGCCGCCCGCCGCAAGGGGAAGGACAAGGACGCCCTCACCGACCGCCCGACCGCGGCGATCCTACCGATCTATCTCCGGGAGATGGGAGCGACCCCGCTCATCGACGAGCGGAAGGAGGTCGAGCTCGCCCGCGAGCTGCAGGAGGCGCGCGAGGGGATCTCCCGCATCGCGATGCGCCTGCCGGCCTCGGTGAAGGAGTACGTCCTCGAGGGCGACACGGACGGGCCGAAGCGCGGCCGCGAGTGGCCGCTCGACGACCTGCTCGGCTTCTACGCGAAGCTCGCCCGCTACGCGCGCGAGCATCACGACGCCAGGGCCCTCGTCGCCTTCAAGACGGCTCGCGAGCACAAGCGCCACGTCGATCACGCGCGCGACGCGCTGATCCTCGCGAACCTGCGCCTCGTGGTGCACATCGCGAAGAAGTACTTGAACCACGGCATCTCCTTCATGGACCTGATCCAGGAAGGGAACATCGGCCTGATGAAGGCGGTCGAGAAGTTCGAGTACGAGCGCGGGAACAAGTTCTCGACGTACGCCTACTGGTGGATCAAGCAGGCCATCGAGCGCGCGATCGCGGACAAGGCGCGGATCATCCGCATCCCGGTCCACGTCAACGAGAAGATCAAGAAGATCGCCCGCATCGCCCGCGAGCTGGCGGAGACGCTCGGGCGCAAGCCGACCCCGCAGGAGATCGCGAAGAAGCTGCGGATGCCGGTGGCCAAGGTCGAGGAGATCCTGGGTGTCGTCCAGGAGCCACAGGCGCTCGAGGATCTCTCCGCGGACGACGATGCGCCGGGGCTGCTCCGGTTCGTCGCCGATCCGAACGCCGTCTCGCCGCTCGAGAAGACGGTCGACCGCGAGCTGCGCGAGAAGGTCGAGTCCACGCTGCGCGTTCTCAATTCCCGCGAGGAGGAGATCATCCGCCTCCGCTTTGGGATCGGCCGCGACATGCCGTACACGCTCGAGGAGATCGGCCGCGTGATGGGGCTCTCCCGCGAGCGCGTGCGTCAGATCGAGGCGACGGCGCTCCGCAAGATCCAGTCGGCGCACGAGTGCCGCGACCTCCGGGAGTTCCTGGCGTAAGCGGGACATTCTGCTGAAACGAAAAGGGGCCTCGCAGGAGGCCCCTTTTTTTGCTCCCGCAGGATGTCCCCGATTACGAGTGCGGGCGCCCCGGGATGCCGCCGCGGATGTTGCCGAAGTGCTCCATGCGGACATCATGCCGGGGGAGCGGCTGCACGCGCGGCGGCATCATCCCCGGACCCTGACGGCCACCGTGGCCGATGCCGCCGCCGCGGCCGAAGCCGCCGTGACCGATGCCGACCCCGGGATAATACGGATACCCGGACGTCCAGAGGTACGGCGTCTCCTCGTAGTACGGGTGCTCTTCCGCGAGGTCGGTCAGGCGCCGCTGCAGGTCGTACTGACGATCGGCCTCGATCCGCGCGTACTGGCGATCGAGGAATCCCTCGACCCAGGCCCAGTCCGCCGGCGTGCTCTTGTCGACCGGATTGGTCACCGCCGGCAGCGGCGGCCCGAACATCCGGTCGAGGTCTTCATTGGTGTACAGCGGGACCGTGTCGCTTCCCCACGCCACCCCGCAGGCGGCAACCGAGATCACTGCGGCTGCGACCCAGAACCTCATGAAAAAAGTCTACGCCCAAGCCTGCGCGATTTCACGCCCATTTCTGAGGGAAATCCTGCGGAAAAACCTGTGGATCCGGCTTCCGGGGCCGCAAAAGCTGTGCATGCCCCCGCGACAAGGGCTAGATCATCCTCGTAACTGCTGCAGTAAAAGAGGTTGTT
>DATKHQ010000340.1:0-2984 GCA_035510175.1 Candidatus Sulfotelmatobacter sp.
CGTCCAGAGGAGGTCGCGCAGCTCGTTCCCGTCCTTGGGCGCGGCGACGATCATCCCGGGGACGCACCGCAGGTAGCTCAGGTCCAGGACCCCGTGATGCGTCGGCCCGTCGGCGCCTACGAGGCCGCCGCGGTCGATCGCGAAGACGACGGGCAGGTGCTGCAGCGCCACGTCATGGACGATCTGGTCGAACGCACGCTGGAGAAACGTGGAATAGATCGCGGCGACCGGCCGCGCGCCGTCGCAGGCGAGGCCCGCCGCGAAGCAGACCGCGTGGGCCTCGGCGATTCCCACGTCGTGGAACCGCGTGGGGTAGGCCTTCGCGAAGGCGTCGAGCCCGGTCCCGGTCGGCATCGCGGCGGTGATCGCCACCATCTTCGGGAACGACTTGGCCGCCTGCTTCATCGCGTCGCCGAAGACCGCGGTGTAGCCGGGGCGCGCGGGAGCCGAGGACGCGATCTTCTTGCCGGTGACCTTGTCGAACGGGGTCACCCCGTGCATTCCCTCGTCGTCCGCCTCCGCGGCCGCGAGACCCTTGCCCTTCCGGGTCAGCACGTGCAGGAGCACCGGCCCCCGCTTCGCGAGCACCTTCGGGATCAGGTCGAGCAGCAGGCCCACGTCGTGCCCATCGACCGGTCCCATGTAGTTGAAGCCCAGCGCCTCGAAGAGTCCTCCCGGGACGATGGCGTTCTTGATCGCCGATTCGAGCTTCCTGGCGATGCTGCGGGCGTGGCCGCCGACGCGCGGCAGCCGCTCGACGGCGCCCAAGCTCCCCGCGCGCAGACGGGTCAGGCGCGGATTCGCCTGGATGCTGGTCAGGTACTGCGCGAGCGCGCCGACGTTCGCGGAGATCGACATGCCGTTGTCGTTCAGGACGACGAGCAGGCTGCGTCCGGAATGCCCGGCATTGTTGAGCGCCTCGTAGGCGAGCCCGCCGGTCATCGCCCCGTCCCCCATGATCGCGACGACGCGCCGACGGACGCCGTGAAGGTCGCGCGCCGCCGCGAGGCCGAGCGCCGCGGAGATCGCGGTCGAGGCATGGCCCGCCCCGAAGGCGTCGAACGGGCTCTCGTCGCGCTTGAGGAAGCCGGAGATGCCTCCATGTTGCCGGATCCCCCAGAGGGCCTCCTTCCGCCCGGTGAGGATCTTGTGCACGTAGGCCTGGTGACCGGTGTCCCAGACCACCTGGTCGTTCGGCAGGTCGAGCGACCGGTAGAGCGCCACGGTCAGCTCCACCACGCCGAGGCTCGCGCCGAGATGCCCACCCTTCTGGGAAACGACGTCGACGATGTACTCGCGGATCTCGTCGCACAGGCGCGGGAGATCCTCCGGAGCCAGAGCCTTCAGGTCGGCCGGGGAGCACAGGCGCGGGAGGAGCGGCGCATCGGGCTCGACGGACTCGGCGGCCCGAGCGGCCATCTCCTTCACCTCACCGGAAACGCGGCCGAATCCCTCCCGGATCACGTCGTCCATTCCCGGTCCTCCGCGGCGGCTACTTTACCAGGGCGACGACTTGCGCGCGGAGCGCCCCGAGGTCCCCATCGTTCTCGATGATCCGGTCCGCGAGGTCGAAGGTCGCCTGGAGCTGCTGGCCGGCGGGGTTGAGGCTGTTTTCCTGGCGCTCGCGGGAGAGGAACTCCTCGAAGCTCGCCGGGTCCCCTGGACGGGCGCGGCGGCGCGACCTCTCATAGCGGACCTCCGCCGGGGCGCGGACCCCCAGGAGCGAGAATCCCGCCACGCGCCGGAGCACCTCGACCTCGGCGGGATTCCGGATGGAGTCGACCACGTCGCGCCCGCCCAGGCGCGGGAGCAGCCGCTCGGCGAGAACTCCGGGGCCGTACCGCTCCCGAAGCTCGGTTCCCACGCGGATGAGGTGCTCGCGCTCAGGCGGGAGGCCGCGACCGAGCGCCTCTTCCCGCACGATGTCCGACAGCGAGTGGATCGCGAAACCCATGCCGGAGAGGATGGCCGACACCTCTCCCTTGCCCGCGGCGTTCGGGCCGGTCACGCCGAGGACGATCGGCACGACGTCAGGGCTGCCCGGGGGAGTCGTCGGACGAGCCGGAGTCCTGGCCCGAGTCCGCCGGTGGCGGAGGCGGCGGAGGCGGCGTGGCCGGCGGCGCGCTGTTGTCGGCCGGAGGTGTGGAATCGGCCGGCGAGCCGACCGGCGGCGCACCTTGCGGGGCGCGGGGCTTCAGGAGCATTCTTCCGTGAGTGTTTGTCGTTCCGTCGGGCGGCGGGATCACGGCCTGGCCGGTCGGAGGAACCGGCTGGCTGAGGTCGACCGCGGGACGGCCGACGCGCGAGATCAACCCGTGCGTGTTCGGGACGATCTGCGAAGGCGGCCCGGACGTCGACTTCGAGTACTTCGAATCGGAGCCGATCGTCGGCTCGCCGAGCGACATACCGCTGTTCCCGGCACCCGGCTGCGGGCGGTACCCCACGGTGGCGCCCCGGTCGTGCACGTTGTTCTGCTCGATCGGCACGGGCGTGAGGTGAGAACCTTCGACGGCCTGGTTAACGGGATGGTAGGCGGGGTTGAGGAAAACGTCCTTTCCGGCGTCCGCGATCTTGTCGACCATCGAAAGAGGGAACGAGATGAAGCTGTTCCCCCCGAGGTCGAGCTTCACCATGTCCTTCTCGAGCGTGTGCGCGCGAACCGGCATCTCGGCGCCGTTCGCGAAATAGACGATCTCGTCCGCCCGGGCCGTCGAAACGGTCGCGATGGCCAGGACGCCGAACGCGAGGAGAGCGGTCCATCTACGCATGACAAACCTCCGGAATCGTCGGATCGAGGGACGCACGAAGTGTACCCCCAAGGTTGGGGCGCGACAACAAAACCGATCGAGCGGACGGACGCCGCGTCCGCAGGAAATTCGCGGTTTTTGGCACGGTTTGCCCCCGCGCCGGGGCCCGATTAGAATCGCGCCCATGCGAAACCTGTTGCGGCTCGCCGTTTTTTCGTCCGCCGTGATCCTGGCCAT
>DATKHQ010000341.1:0-3526 GCA_035510175.1 Candidatus Sulfotelmatobacter sp.
GTTGAGCTGCGCGACCGAGATCGACCGGGTGTTCGCGACGCAGGTGAGCGTGGGCGACTCGTACCCTTCTTCGGAGAACACCGCGAAGTGCCGCCTCGCCCACTCGCGGACGACGCGCGCGAGAGAGTCGTGGCGGGCGTAGCGCGCCTCACGGCCTTCCGCCGCGATGTCGTCGAGCTGCGCGTCCAAGGCGTGGATCTGCGGGATCGCCGGGGTGGCCGGCGTCTGGCCGCGCTCGTGGTACTTCATCATGTCGACGAAGTCGAAGTAGTAGCCGCGATGCGGGATCGTCTTCGCCTTCGCGAGCGCGCGGGCCGATACGGATGCCACCGTGAGGCCGGCGGGCAGGGCGAACGCCTTCTGGAGCCCGGCGAGGCAGACGTCGATCCCCCACGCGTCGACCGGGATCCGCGTCGCGGCCATCGAGGAGACCGCGTCGACGAGGAAGAGAACGTCGGGGTACTTCCGCATGACCTCGGCGATCTCGTCGAGGCGGTTCATGACGCCGGTCGAGGTCTCGTTGTGGACGACGGTGATCGCGTCGTACCCGCCCTTCGCGAGCTCGCGGTCGACCATCTCCGCGGTGATCGCGCGCCCCCACTCGACGCGCAGCGCCGACGCCGCCTTGCCGTTCGCCTCGGCGACCTTCAGCCACCGGTCCGAGAACGCGCCCTGCATGCAGCAGAGCACCCGCTCGCGCACGCCGTTGCGGATCGCGGCTTCCCACACGCCCGTCGAGGAGCAGGTGAACAGGAAAACCGGATCCTTCGTCTCGAGAAGCGCGCCGAGCTTGGCGGTCACGCGGCCGTAGAGGTCCTTGAACTCGTCGCCCCGGTGGCCGATCTGGGGGCGCGCCAGCGCGGCGAGATTCTCGGCGCGCACCTCCGTCGGACCGGGGATGAAGAGCCGCTTGTGGGGCATCGTGGGGTCCCTCGCGAGGGAGGGACTCTAGCATGCCGGACGGGCCCGGCCGGAAACCCTACGAGCGGGCGACGGCGGTCCCCGCTCGCTCGATGACCGCGTCGATCCACGAGAGGAATTCCTCGGCCGGCATGAAGCCCGAGTTGCGCGCGACCTCGTTGCCGTTCCCGTCGATCACGACGATCGTCGGATAGACGTCGATGTTGTAGCGCTCCGCGAGCTCGGCGCCCTTCAGACCGCCGCGCGCGACCTGCTCCTCGGAGTCGACCCGGACCGGCACGACGTCGCGAAGGCGCGTGAGCACGCGCGGGTCGTGGAACGTCTGCTTCTCCATCATCTTGCAGGGGCCGCACCACGTCGCGTAGAAATCCGCGACCACGAGCTTGTGGGACGAGCGCGCCGCCTCCATGCCGCTGGCGAAGTCGTTCCAGGTCACCGGCTCCGCGACGCCGACCGATGACTTGACGTCCTCGGCGCGGCGCCTGGGCGGCGCATCGACCCTCGTCCTGACGGCCCACGCACTCGCGCAGGTCAACGCGACGAAAGAAAGGGCGGACACTGCGAGAAGAGCCCGTCCGCCGGAGCGCGGAGACACCACGGTCGCGGGCGCAGCCGGAGCGGCATCGGGCGCGGCCTCGACCACAGGAGTGGGCGGCGCCGGGGATGCCGCGTTCACGACACGGGGACGTCCCGTCGCCGGGACCAGGAGGAGGATCGAGGCGAGGATCGAGGCGAGGAGCACGAGCTTGCCGAGCACGCCGTCGTTCGCCGCGATCGGCAGCGCATAGAACGCGAACCAGAAGCCCGATACCGCCCCGAGCCAGCGTGCCCAGCTACGCTGCATGAGCAAGCCGATCGCCAGCGTCCCGCCGAGCAGGATGAGGCTCGCGCCGATGATGCGGTATGGGAGCACGGGCGCCGATAGGCGCTGGATGCCCAGCCAGATCCCCAGGACTCCGAAGACGATGGCCCCGAACATGGCGCCGAACGGCATGATACGTTCCTCATGATGCGAAACGAGCGAGCAGCCTTTGTACCGCGCCGGCGGCGGACACGCAACTTGGCAGCCCTGGTCCTTGCGATTTCGTGGGCCGGCCGCGCTCCGGCTCAGGACGTCGGGGCCCCCAGCCTTCCGGGACTGCGGATCCACGCTCGGAGCTACTCGCCCGGTGAGATCCTGCGGATCGAGGCGCAACGCACCGATTGCCCGGCGGTGTCCGCGACCGGGGAGTTCCTCGATGTGCCCTTCTCCCTCGCCAAGCTCGACAGCCCGCTCGCCTCACCGCGATTCGTGGGGTGGGCGGCGATCCCGCTGGACCGGAAGGAGGGGACCGCGCGGATCGCGGTCACGCTCGAGTGCGGCGAGGACATACCGTACATGAAGGTTCAGCGCGACATCCAGATCGCCGCGAAGACGTTCCCCGAGCAGAAGCTCGAGGTCGAGGAGAAGTTCGTCAATCCCCCGAAGGCGGCGCTGGCCCGGATCGAGCGGGAGAAGGCGATCACCGACAAGATCTACAAGCGCCGCACTCCCCTCGCCCCGCCGACGGATCCGTTCGTACCGCCGGTCCCCGGCTCACCGACGTCGGAGTTCGGCGCCCACCGGATCCTGAACGGCCAGCCGAAGGCCCCTCACCCCGGCATCGATCTCCAGGCCGCGACCGGGACGCCCGTCCAGGCCGCCGGACCGGGGACGGTGGCTCTCGCGAGCGATCTCTATTACTCCGGCGGGACGATCATCATCGATCACGGCTCCGGGCTCTTCACGGTCTACGCCCACCTCTCGAAGATAGAGACGAAGGAAGGTAGCGCGGTTCACGAAGGCGACCGGCTCGGCCTGTCCGGGGCGACCGGCCGCGTCACCGGCCCGCACCTGCACTGGGGGGCCCGCGTCGGGGACACGATCGTCGACCCGCGCGGCCTGCTCGACCCGAAGGTCTTCAAGTCTCCGTGACGTGATCGCGGCTCCAGCGGACCGGACGCGCGGAGAGCGTCCGGGAGAACCGCTCGAGCTTCGCGATCTCGCGGCGGCCGGCGGCCGTTTCCGACAGCTCTCGCGCGCATGCTCCCGCCCGTGTCGCGAGCGCGCGATGCTCGAGCGCCGCTGCCCGGACGACCCGCGCGCCTTCACGCGTGAGCAACCCCGCTCCCCGTGCCCGCGCGAGGACCCTGAGGGACAGCGCGACCGACGCGCGCTCCTCGAGCATCCGTCGCGCGAGCCAGAGGCGCCGCGCCGTGCCGAACCGCAGCGGACCCGTCGCGCTCGACGCGGCGAGCATGCGCTCGAAGAAGCGCGCCCCCGCCGTGAAGGTGCACACCGCGTGCACGAGGCCGCGAAGCGGCCGCCACTCGCGCCGCCACGGCGAATAGAACCGGGGCGAGCGCGCATGGTCCTCCTCGGCGTCCGGGACGACGAGGGCGTGGAGCGATTCGATCTCGTGGATCCGCATGTGCGTCGCTTCGTGGACGAGATCCTCCGCGAGGCGCACGGTGGGAGCGCTCCGCACGTTGATGTAGGCCACCCCCGGCTCCCGCGCGGACGACCACGAGACGGTGGCCCAGGCGGTCACCGGCACGACGCGCCACACGCGCGTGCCCACGAGCC